>JASHOO010000242.1 GCA_030041035.1 Bryobacteraceae bacterium
GCTTCGGTAATGAGTCCCACGGCGCCAGTGAGGATGCCGGCTTCGCGCCGAATGCGGTCCGCAAACGGGACCTGGTAGCCGGGGCCAAGCTGGATCCTGGCGTCGAGGACGTTCCCGCCTGAGGAGCAATCGATTAAATCGACGCCGCGCTCGCGCAACCGCACGGCGAGCGCCACGGAGTCGTCGAGCGTCCATCCACCTTCGGCCCAATCAGTGGCGGAGATCCGCATGAACAGCGGCTGGCTCTCGGGCCAGTTGCGCCGCACGGCGTCGGCGATTTCGAGGGCGAAGCGGATCCGGTTTTCGAATGTGCCGCCGTAGTTGTCCGTGCGGTGATTCGACGCCGGTGAGAGAAATTCGTTGATCAGGTATCCATGCGCGCCGTGAATTTCCAGCACTTCGAAGCCGGCAGCGTGGACGCGCCGGGTAGCCGCAGCGTAGGCCTCCAGGATGTTGTCAATGTCGCTCCGGCTCATTTCAACGGGCGCCGGGTCGCCGGGTCGGAAGGGAATCGCACTCGGAGCCACGGTCTGCCATCCGCCCTGATGCTGCGGAATGGGCGCGCCGCCTTCCCAAGGCACGCGCGTGCTGCCCTTGCGTCCGGCGTGCGCGATCTGCATGCCCGGGATTGCACCCTGCTGCTTCACGAACGCGGCAATGCGGGAGAGATTCCCGATGTGCTCGTCCTTCCAGATGCCGAGATCGTTCGGACTGATGCGTCCGCGCGCCTCAACCGCGGTCGCTTCTGTGAAGACCAACGCCGCACCGCCCACGGCGCGGCTGCCCAGATGCACCAGGTGCCAGTCATTGGCGAATCCGTCGTCGCTCGAATACTGGCACATGGGCGAGACGGCGATGCGGTTACGGAATGTGACACCGCGAATGGCGAGCGGGGCGAACAGGTGCGGTTGATTGGGCACAGGAATTCAGCGGGCGGCTAGTGCTGGCTCCAATGCGCTTTGATGCCGATATAGTCATCGTCCGGGAGATTCGCCAGGATGAGCCGGCGCAATTCGATGGGATCGATTGTGCCCTGATGCTGGAACGCGATCGTGCCATCGGGCCGGATGAGCACAGTGTACGGCACGCCGGCGTTCCAGTTGGGGTCGAACGCGGCCATCAGGGCGTAGTTATCGGTGGTTCCAAACAGCAAATTCCGGCTGGAGGCGTGCTGTCTGTCGAGCTCCGTGAGCACTCCCTTCTTCTCATCCGGATAGTTCGTGGCCACTGTAACCAGATCGAACGCGCGGTGACGGTACATGCGGAACATGGTCTGGAACTCGGGAAACTGCTTCACGCAGGGGCCGCACCACGTCGCCCAGAAATCCACGAGCAGCACCTTGCCGGTCGCCGCGCGGAGCGCCTTGAAGCCCGCAGCGTCAACCAGGTCCACTTTCACGGGCTCCTTTTCGATCTCGGCCATCTCGGCGGCGCGGCCCTCTTCCTTCGATGCCCACTTAATGGAACAACCGAAAGTGGGTGTCTTCTGCGCGGGAACCGGTTTATCGGCGAGCACAGCTTCAATGGCGTTGCGGGCATCCTGCCGCTTCACCAGGGCCACACGCGAGCTGTCGTCCAGGCGCCCCTGGTAGCGCAGCTTGCGCTCCTGATCGAAGACAAAAACGTGTGGAGTCGCAGTGGGCCCGTACTTGCGCGCGGTCGCCTGGGTTTCGCCATCGTAAAGATAAGGAAAATTGAAATGGCTGTACCTGGCTCGAATTTTCATCTCTTCGAAAGAATCGGACAGGTCCGTGTAACCCATTTCGTCGAGGCGGACGGACTTCGGATCGTTGGGCTGGATGGCCACCACGGCAACGCTGCGGTCGTGATAGTCAGAGGCGAGCTTCTTAATCCGCTCCTCGTAAAGTTGGGCGGTTGGGCAATGGTCGCAGGTGAAGACAATGGCGAGGACCTTGCTGCCGGCGAAATCGGCCAGATGGTAAGTCTTCCCGTCGACTGCGGGTAGAGTGAAGTCAGGCGCCGAAGCTCCAGTTGCCAGAGTGGGAGGGTTTTCCTCCGTGGCGCACC
Organism: Bryobacteraceae bacterium; assembly: GCA_030041035.1. Taxonomy (GTDB): domain Bacteria; phylum Acidobacteriota; class Terriglobia; order Bryobacterales; family Bryobacteraceae; genus QHXW01. Next base: position 2,029 of record JASHOO010000242.1, read on the forward strand.
AAACCGCCGGAGCGAGCATCAATAGAAAGGAAGCGAGCCGAACTTTCACAGCCATGATCTCCCCTCAGCCGTGCACTTTCTTAAACGCCGCCAGGCACTTTTCTGCGGTTTCGAGCTCCGGATACCGGCTGCCTTCCTGCTCGATCAGATAGAATTCCACGCCGCCGGTCGATTCCGCCGCCTCAAAGATTTTCTTCCAGGGCGCCACGCCCTCACCGAACAGGGCTTTGTAACCCACGTTGGGATCGCGCGACCAGTCCTTGCAGTGAATGGAGCGAATGCGGCCGGGATTCCTGTCGATCCACGCAACCGGATCGGAGCCGGCCTCGATGCAGGTGCCGACGTCGAGCTGCAGCATCACATCTTTATTCGTATTGGCGGCAAGCACTTCGATGGGCCGCTGTCCATCAATCACTTTGAACTCGGCCTGGTGGTTGTGATAGCCGGTCCGCATCCCGAGCGGCTGCAACTTTTCCGAAGCCTTGTTGAGGCGTTCGGCGACTTCCTTCCAGCCATCGAGGCCTTTGACGCGCCCTGCGCTGGCCAGCACGATATATTTGCTGCCGATGATCTGGTTCAGGTCGATGGCGCGCTGGATGCCGGCGTTTTCGAACGATTGCGAGTCATTGTGCGTCGATAGGCAGGTGATGCCGAGATCGTCCAGAAGCTTCCGGACGTCCTTCGCTTGGGCTTCGGTCCACTGGTAGTAGGGCGCGAAGAATTCTACATTCTGATAACCCATCTTGGCTACCGCGCGCACCGTTCCCGTAAGGTCCTTCTTCAGTTCATCGCGGACTGAGTAGAGCTCCAGACCGACCGGAATGTTCTTACCGGCCGCTGAAACCACGGGAAGCGCAACGCTTAGGGCGAGAAAAGAGCGTCGGGAAAGGGAGTATTCTGGTCTCATCGTTGCCAACAATATCACAGAGAATTTCGCGCGTCAGCGGGTGATGATCGCGACCTCATAATCCTGCACCTCCGGAACTGTGAACTCTACGGTCCGGCCCGAGCGCTTCAGCGGAACAGAACTGCCAGCTCTCAAGAGATCTACACGAGCGCCGTCGATACCTTCAGGAAGCTCAGCGCGCACGCGCTGTGGCCCGATCGGGTACGTGCGGGTGAACCATCCCCGGAGCATGTTGGGATTTGTGTAGTTCAGCAGGTGCAGCGCAAATCCGGGCTCGGTTTCCCAGGCGAACACCTCGATCATGCCGTCGCCCGTGACGCTCACTGGTGCACGGTCGCGGATGAGCCATGCGATGACGTTCCGCGTGAGGCGGCTGAGATCCGGATCACCGGAACGCCAGAAGCTGCGGTCCACGTCACCGGGAATGTAAGCGAGACGGCTGTGGCCATGCTCGCGCAGGACAATGGCGGGTTCCGCTGTAATTTCGACGCGAGGATAAACCATCTCAGGCGGAAATGCGGGGTATGGCGGCAGCACGGCGAGAACCAGCTCCGCACCAGAGGCCTCGACAGGCACGCGAAACTCGGCGCCGGGCAGCACGGAGGTGTTTTCGAATCCGCGGAGGATCTCATGCTGGCGCAGAATCCGGGCGTAGTACGAGTTGCCCTTCGGCCCCTGGACGCCGGCCGTTCTGTTCATTTCAAACAATCGAGCCAGGCCGAAGTCAGCGCGCGGCTTTCCGCGTTCATCGTAGAGTCCGGTCTCGAACGTCGCGAACAGCGACCCTCCGCCGGCCGCGTATGCCTCGAGCTGACGGCATTGGTGGTCGCTCAGTAGCGCGACATTCGGGAGCAGAAGAGCTGCGTATTTTTCGAGAGTTTCCGGGCCCAGATCGTCCTCGTGCACAAAGTCGAAGGGATAGCGGGCTTCGAGCAAGGCGTAGTAGAGGCCTTGCAGAAACTCGCTTGGATCGCTTCCTCCGGGCGGCTGGTAGAAAGCGTTGCCGCGCTCGGAAAAGACCACGCCGATATTGGCGATCGACCGCCGGTTGACGAAGTTTCGCTCATGCTGAGCGATCCAATGGAAGAATTTCTGTCCGGTTTCCCGCCAGCGCAAGTCCTTCGGCGCGCCGCCCAGCCAGTGATACCAGGGCACCACGCCGCTGGCAGTGGTTTGGGCCATCCACATGGTTGCTTCCTCGGGCGCTTTCGAGGTGTGACGCCACAACGGATGGCTGTTCGCGTAAGCTCCGGTGACGTTCGTGATCGTTCGGCCCTGCATGACACACTGCGCCACCCGTCCCTGCTGCGCGCAGTCCCAAATGGGCGTGCTGCCGGTTCGTCCCTGATGATCGGCGTTGAACCAGCCGGCGACGCTTGCAATTCGCCTTAAGTCAAGCGAGGCGCGAATTCCACCGCCGAGATTTCCGACATAGACGCTGTCCCACTTTTTCTGCCTAGCTGTTGAGTCCCACAACTTCCAGATGTCGATCACCCGTTCCAAGTGGCGATCGCGAAACTCAGGGGTGCCCGGCTCTCCCATCTCCCGGCATTCCGAACAGCGGCATGGTGAAGGTGCTTCGGTCCCCGGCCACCCGTTCGTGAAGAACCCGTCGACATCGTAAAGCGAATTGATCTCGCGGATGATGGCCGGCATCTGCCCGGTAAAATACTCCGAATACATGCACGTCTTGTAAAGCCACGGGGATTGATCGTGGCGCACGGGCTCGCCATCCGCGTTGCGCTCAAACCATTCCGGATGCGCTTTCCACGCTTCCTCCCAGGCGTAGTTGCAATCGAGCCGCGCGACAACGCGAATCCCACGCGCCGTGGCGGCTTTGGCGAAATCGCCAAAGAGATCGCGATCTCCGAGATATTGGCTCTTGTGGTGATACGGGAGGCGAGTGGGATAGAAAGCCAGGATCCCGCCGGCATTCAGCAGGAGCGCGTTAATTTTCAGACTGGTCCAGTAGTCCAGCCACTCGTCGATGTTCAGCTCAATCGGGTCGCGCTCGTTGAAATTCACCTGGCCGCAGCGTCGCATGCTCTGGTACCACGGAATCCGGTCGCCGGCTGCCTGCGCGGCAAGGATTCCTTGGCCCAGTGCGGCGCCGGAGAGGATCATCCATTCGCGGCGGGAGATGGTCATCGCGTTCTCCGACATATACTCTAACGTGAACCGGATTGGAGGAGTGCAACTTTATGCCCGAACAAGACATGCAGCCGGCTTCCGGCCGCCGCCATCTCGCTAAGACCGTGGCCCTGGGAGGAGCGTGGCTCGCCATGCGGCCTGGTTTGAGCGCTGCCGATCGGACTCAGGCTTCGCTAGATACCATCCTCAATGCGCGCCACTTCGGTGCCAAGGGAGACGGCAAGAGCGACGACACGAAGCCGCTCGAAAACGCGATTGATGTGGCCGCATCGCGCGGCACTGCGGTATTCCTGCCGCCCGGCGTTTATCGCTGCGCCGAGTTGCAGATGCGGCCCCACGTCTCACTCATCGGAGTTCCGGCGTGGGATTATGAGCACGGGTTCGGCTCTGTGATCCGGCTCGCCGATGAACATGCCGGCTGTCTGCTGAACATAACCGGCGCGTTTGGCGCCACCATCGACGGGCTTGCGCTCGATGGCGGCAAGCTGGGCAAAGGCGTGCATGGCGTCTGGCTGAACAAGCCGGACTACGGCAAGCAGGAAGACACGTTTCGCATCGAACGATCGCAGATTGCCAATTTCACGGGCGACGGCGTGCGTCTCACACGCGCCTGGTGTTTCTCGATCCGCCATTGCATGATCGCTTACAACGGTGGCGACGGCATCTCACTTCGCGGATGGGATGGGTTCCTGCTGGACAACTGGCTCTCGGGAAACACGGGAGCCGGCTTTGCTGCGCGTCAAGAAAATGCCTCCTGCACCTTCACCGCTAACCGCATCGAATGGAATCGTGAAGGCATTCTGATCGCCGGCGGCGACGGCTACAACATCACCGGGAATTTCTTCGATCGCGCGGGAACCTGTGGGCTTGCAGTGCTGAACGGCCGGCAGATGACCATCAGCGGCAATTTCGTGAAACGCAGCGGGAAAAACGCGCAGCCCTACACGTACGATTCCTCGCAGATCCGGCTGGAAGGATGCCGCGGGATTACGTGCTGTGCAAACAACCTGGAGGTCGGGCGCGACGATAACGGAGAGGGTGTCTGGTCGCCTTCCTATGGCATCGTCTACAAAGGGCTGCGGAACTGCGTCATCAGCAATAATGTTCTCGATGATGGCGCGCTCGCCGAGCTGCTGTTGGATTTGGGCGGCCACGGCGATGGCGCCATCGTGAAAGACAACCCCGGCTGCCTGGCGAAGCGCACCGGCTGAACCCATTCAGCCCTTGGCCGCGCCGGTCAACTCTTGAATCGCGCGCCACGCCTGATCGATGGCGCCGTCGGTGTAAGCGTAGGCGCCCGCATCGGCATTGGCGATCGCGAGGCGGCCGAACGGTTTGCGCGCCACTTCGCAGGGGATTTCGCCGCCTTCCAGCCAGAACTGGTCGAACAGCGAATTGTATTCGTAAGCGTAGCCGTGCGGCCAGCGATTCACCGTGATAGCGGCAATATCGCGCGCCGGATCGAAGCCTGCGCCCCCCAGCGCACGCGCCAGTTGGTCCCGGATATTGCGTTCGAAGGTTTCGAACGACGTCTGAAACAACTCGATCCGCCCGGCGCGATGCTGGTCGCGCGCGGGAAGCCCGGGCTTACAAGGCGTGCGCATCATGTGCACTACGATGGGCTCTTGCGGTTTTCGCGGGCAGTGATAGTGACCCAGGCTCACGGCCAAATCGAGATTCAAACTCGTGTGATAACAACCCGGCGCATAGATGGCGCTCACCCCCGCTTTTTTCCAGGCACTCCAGTTTCGCAACACTACATTGGTATACACAATCGGCACTTTGGCTTCGGACGCGAGAGCTTTCCGTTGCTTCGCCGGGAGTTCCAAACAGATGTAAGGGATCACCATGTTCCAGCAAGCCAACACGCACTGTGCCGCACGCACACGTAGCAGCTTCCCGTGTTTGACATATAGAATTTCGACTTGCCGCGCAGTAGCCGGGTCGCCTTCGTGCTTCACGCGCACCGCGGTGCTGTGCAATCGGAGGCGCGCTGTGTTATGTGCCTCGTCCAGCCGCGCATAATTGGCGCGCGACGTCAACACATCTTTCACCGAGTGCCCCGGAATCGCGTGCGGGACGAGCCGCCGCACCAGTAAACGAGCAATGGAAGCGTTCCCATCCGGCAGATGCAGAAAGAATTTCTCCGCTTCTTCGTTGGGGATGCAATCGCGGTTCATCCCCGGGCCGGGACCGGGTTCGAGCTTCATGCCGTCAAATCCGGGCAGACCGAACCCCCATGCATCCTGCGCGGCAACCGCATCGATCCCTACCCCGAAATATCCGTGCGGCCTTGCCTGGAAATACTTGAGCACTTCGGGATCGAGGCCCGCCATCTCGGTCAGGAAGTGTGCATAGCTGATGCGTGCCAGTCTGGCTTTCTTTTCGGCGGAAGAAAGACCGGGCAAATAGTCGGTCTTGGATTGGTAAATAGCGCGCACATCCCGCCGAGCGGCGTCCGAAAGGGGCGCGTGCTCTATAAAATCTTTCCACGGATCCGCCATTTCCGGGCTTTCGCCCACTTCGCTATCGAGCGAATGCACCGGGTCCATGACCAGGCGGTCGGCGCCGAATGTCTCCTTGTCGAAAAACACGGCGTGGCGCATCCCGAGCGAGCCGTATAGCCTGCGGTCATTAGTCCGCTGCAAGACTTCGACGTCGATGCCCAGTTCGCGAACCAGCCCTTTGGCGACGGCGCTGTAGGGCGCAGGACTTTCGATGGCGTAGGTACCTCCGTATCCCAATAGCATGCGGCCGGTCTGCCGGAACTCGTTGCGCTTGGCGTGACCGCCGAAGTCATCGTGGTTGTCCAGGATCAAAATGCGCGCGTGCGTCCCGGCGGCCTTGCGGAAGAAGTGCGCGGCAGAGAGGCCGCTGATGCCCCCGCCCACCACCACCAGGTCATAAGTCTCTCCGGTTTCTTCCGGCTCCCCGGCGTGCTCCCAGAAGGTTCCGTCGCGGACCTGATGCGCCACTTCGAAAGACCCCTCATGGCTGCCGCGCATTCCGGTGAGCACGGGAGGATAGTAGTCCGGCGAGGTTTCCGCAACGCGTTCGACCTCGAATCCCAGTCCCGGTTGCGGCACCACGGCCGCGCCCACTGCCAGCGCGATCCCATTCAGGAAATCGCGCCGCCCAATGGAACGGCCCATTCCCAGCACTCGGTCGCGCGAATTGCCACTCATCTTTTCCTGGTTAACGAGTCTATCAGCACGCGTCAGCCGCGCATGAGAAGGGTTGCTGGACAAGCCTGACAACCGTGCGCCGCGACGACGACGGGCCCATCGAGGTTACGCAGTCCCATTCGAGCGGGGTGCAGATCGAGACATTCGGAATCGTTTGTTAAGCTGCCTTTACAATCTCTTACGGTCCGATCAGTGCTCCGCAGCGTCTTCCCGAGTGTGAAGGCGGTATTTCAGAAACCGCTGCAAAAAACGAAACTTAGGAGACAGACATGCGTAACAAAATGAGGATTCTGGGCTTAGCGGTCTTATTCGGCAGCGTCGCCGCCCTGTTGCCGTCGCTGGCTAAGGCGGACAATGCGAATCAAGAGACGACGATAGAGTTCAGTGGACCGGTTCAGGTACCTGGGATGGTTCTTCCACCTGGACAATACGTCTTCAAACTGGCCGACAACGAGTCGAGCCGGGACATCGTGCAGATTTTCAATCAGGATCAGACCCAGATTCTAGCGACTATTCTCGCCGTACCCGCCTCTCGGCCTGAAGCAACGGGCGATCCGGCGATCATACTTGACGAACAGCCCAATGGAAATCCCGAAACCATCGGGGAGTGGTTTTTCGCTGGAGAAACGGCAGGCGTGCAGTTTGTCTACCAACCGTAGCTGACCGTCAAACTCGAGTGGCCTGACCTACCTGCATGAGATAGCGGGCTTGACCTTCTATCTCATGCCATACACTTTTCCAGAAAACTGAGAAGCGACCGTGCAGTGCCGGTTATCAACTATTCGACGGCGTGATGCCGGCCTGGGAGAGCGTGTTCCAGATAATGTTCATGGGATTGAGGCTGTCGCTCTGGGTTGCATTCGTCTGCGCGGTTGAAAAAAGCTGACTCAGCAATTGGCTGTCGCTGGAGCTGGAACTGGTGCTGCTCGTCGAGCTGGTCGAGCTGCTATTGGAGCTGGAATCGGTACTGGAGCTGCCGGAGCCGCCATGGAAATGGTGATGGTGGTGATGGCCGCCGGCTTGGGCCAGATCAGTTAAGTTGGGGAGCTGGCCGCTTTGCGAAGCATTCGTGAAATCCTGGGCGAGCTGATTGAGCTGGTTGGCCGCACTGGTATTGCCTTGTGACTGGGCGGTCTGCGCGGCGCTCTGCAGGTTGGTCGCGATCTGCCCGGTGACCTGCTGGTATTCGGTCGGGTTCGACTGCTGTAACTGTTGCAGTGTGTTCATCAGCTGCGCCAACGGCGACATTTGACTGTTGTCGCTCTGTTGCGTGACCTGCGATGCACTAATGCCACTGGTCGTGTTTGTGTTCGGCGCCATGCCCGCGTTCTGGAGAGCGCTGGTCATGATCGACTGCAAGTAACTCGAGACGTTGTTAACGGAACTCATGCCCGGCTTATCGGCATGCGGAGGTCCACTCTTGAATCGTCTCTAAAGCGCTGAGAATACAATTCGATTCCCGGGCCGGGCGCGGCAACTTTCGGACGCGGAGACGAAAGCTTGCCGAACAGCTATTCCCGAGAGATTGGCTCTACTTCTCCCGAGTCTTTTCTTCCTTGCTCAGGTTTTTCGCTGTATCCAGGTGCTGCTGGAGCGTTGGGAGAGCCTTGCCGGCGAAGGCTTTGACATTGGCGTCACTACCGTTTTGCGCCTCGAGTTGGAAATCGTGCACATCCTGCTCCTGCTTCTTGGTCAGATCCTTGAGGAAAGCGTGATCGAACTCCGGGCCGGACAACTTGGCTAATTTATCGACGTGAGATTGTTGCTTGGAGTCGAGCGAATCGGGGACGTTTACCTTCTCGTTGTCAGCGATCTGCTTCAATTGCGTAGTGAGCTTGGTCTGATCACCCACAGTGGATTGGGCGAATTGCTTCACGGAATCGCTCGAAGCTTTCTGCTCAGCGAGCTTACCGACTTCGATTTCCGTCAAAGCGGCCATGGTTGCGTCTTTGACAAACCTCTTGTCATCCACTTTGGCCTGCGTGCTGTCATCCTGAGTGCCGATGGTGTTGTTAGTACCGATGGTGCTATTGGGGTTATCGCCTGGAAACGTAGAGGGCGTTTGACCGCCCATGGGCGTATGACCGCCCGCCTGCGCCAGGACGAAACTGGGCTGAAAAAGCACATAGCCTCCTGTGATGATCACACTGAGCCATAGTTTTCGCATTCCGTTCACCTCCTTGATTGACGGGACGGCAGCCGGGCGAGATTCGTTAACGGCCGGGGTTACTCTTGCGTTCCAGGTAGTGTGGAAGATAACAGACGCAATGGCACTATGGTGCGAGGCAGAGCCTACCCGTTTCTTTCCAGCAAGCCAAGTGCGGCGGGGCGGACCTGTTCGAATTGTGCGGTGGAGAGGGCGGAGACAAACGGGGGGACAGGGCCGGTTTCGGCGAGGCCGGAAAGTTCGACGCCGGCGTGCAGAACAGGTGCCGCGCCCCAGGCATCGCGCAAATCCTCGAACGGCAGGAATGCGCAGCGGATTTCTTCGGCGGCGGCGTAGTCGTGGCGCGCGCAGGCTTCGAAAAGTTCTCGGCTGAGGCGCGGAGCGAGCACGCCCGAGCCGGTGGTGAATCCGTTCAGTTTGAAGTCGCGCAAATGAACAACCGCGGGACGTTCGCCGATGCCGCTGATGACGCGGGCGGCGGGCACGCGCCGCAATAGCGCTGCCAGATACGCGTCGTCATGGGGATCTTTGCGCACGACTGCGTACTTGATGGATTCGCAGATCTTGGCGTCGACCAGCCGGCCGACAGCGTCGAGTCCGGCTTCGCGATCGGGGCCGAAATCGGCTTCGTGCTTGATGTAGATAGAGAGCGGAACGCCGCAGGCTTCGGCAATCTCGCGCAGGCCGGTTTCGAGACCGGCGGCGTCGCGCGGATCGCCGCAGGGCAGCACGAGCACCGACGGAAAGCGGTGCCGGCGGATGAACGGCGCCTGATCCATAGCCCGACCAAAGGAGGGGCCCACACCCGGAATGACAGACATGTCGGGCGTAAAGCCTGCGGCCCATTCGATCAGCTCGGCGTAGTCGGCCATGGTGATGTGGTAGAGGAAAGCGTTGCCACCGTAAACCACGTTGAAGATACCGTGCTGTTGCAGGTGACGCAGGATTTTCTCGTTCTGAACGAAATCGAGCGAGCGACGGGAGTCGCGTTTGCGCGCCAGAGGCGGCACGGGATAGACAGCGGGCGGACCGGAGCCAGCCGAAGCGGCCATGCCGACGCTTCCGAGAGCGGCTTGCTGCAAGAATTCTTTACGGGTCATGGGTGTCAGACAATATCGTACAGTCTACGCCTGCCAGGCAACCCGTTACAATGACAGGTTGACGGTGCTCGACCTTATACAACCTGCGGTTCGGGATCGCGCGGATGAATTGAGCCGCGAATTCCAGTCCGCCCAACCCTTCAGGCACGTGGTGATGGACGATTTTCTGGCGCCCGAGTTTTGCCGCGAGCTGTTGGCCGAATTTCCGGCGTTCGGCTGCGGGCAATCACGCAACGAAATTGGCGAACCGGGCCGGAAAGCGGTCAACAGCGATCTGCCGCATCTGGGGCCTTCCTACGCACGGTTGGACGCGATGCTGCGAAACCGGGAGTTCCTGGAGTTCATGGGACGGATCACGAGTATTCCACACCTGCTCTACGACCGGAAATACGTGGGCGGCGGCACGCACGAGAATCTGGACGGTCAGGATCTGGATGCGCATGTAGATTTCAATTACCATCCGGTGACGCGCCTTCATCGGCGGCTCAATCTCATCATCTTTCTGAATCCGGAATGGCGTGAGGAGTGGGGAGGCGCGCTTGAGCTGCACGTGAATCCTTGGCTGGCGGAACAAGAGGATCGGGTGAAGGGGATTGTCCCGGTCGTCAATCGCGCCGTGGTGTTTGAGACCTCAGAGGTTTCATGGCACGGATTTAAGCGCATCCAGCTTCCGGCAGACAAGAAGCACCTCTCGCGGCGTTCCATCGCGGTGTACTATTACACGCGACGCCGACCGGCGGAGGAGACCGCACCGGAGCACTCGACGGTCTACGTGCCGCGGCCGCTGCCGGATCGTCTCCACGCTGGGTACACGCTCCGGCAGGAGGATGTGGACGAGCTACGGTCGCTGGTGGCGCGGCGAGATATGCAGATCCGCTTCCTTTATGAGCGCGAGAAGGAGTTCTCGCCGGCGGTGCGCGTGATGCTGGGATCGAAATCATTCAAGCTGTACATGATGTTGATCCAGCCGGTGCAAAAGCCTTGGTCGTGGTTCAAGACGCGGCATTTGCGTTAGAGACAAAGCGCGCAGCCTTTGCCTTGTTCTTTGGCGTGTGTGAACGCGACTTGCGCAGCGGCGACATCTTCGACGGCCAGGCCCAGGGATTTGAAGATCACGATCTCGTCTGTGGCAATGCGGCCAGGCGTGCGCCCGAGGATCACCTCGCCTAATTCGCCGGCGATATGAGCCTCGCTCCAGCGGCCTTCGCGAATGCCCTGCACGATGTCGCCCGCTTCCACCATTGCGGCGGCGCGCGAATCGACGAACAGGCGAGCGCGGGCTACGAGATCGGGGTCCATCTCACGCATATCGGGGCGGCAGGCGCCGACGGCGATCACAAGCGCGCCAGGCGAAACCCAGACGTCCTGAATGACGGGCGTAGCAGACGACGTCACCAGCGCAATCACGTCGGCGCCTCGTACCGCTTGCTCGGCGTTGGCCGCGGCGTGCACAGGAACTGACGCGGCCGACGTGACATCAGAGACGAGGTTGATCAGATGATCTGGCGTGGGGCTCCAGGCGCGGATCTCGCCAAACCGGCAGACGCGCGTCAGCAGTTCGACGTGGCTTCGAGCCTGCACTCCGGAGCCGAGTACGGCCAATATGGCGGCGTCCTCGCGGGCCAGCCGGGTGGCGGCGACGGCCGAAACTGCTGCCGTGCGTACCTCGGTGATGTAGCGGCCGTCCATGATCACATCGAGCGCGCCCGTATCCGGATCGAACAGCAGGATGGTCGCGAGGTGCGTGGGCATGCCGCGGGCGGCGTTCCCCTCAAAAACCGTAACCAGCTTGACGCCCATCGCCGCGGGTGAACAGAGATATGCCGGCATCACACCGAAGAAGTTGCGGCGTGGACCGGCCTGGAGCGCTGTACGCACAGGCTGGACGACCTCACCGCTGGAGAACGCAGAGAGCGCACGCTCCATGGCGTTGATGAGATCGGCGAGTGGGAGCAGATTGCGAACATCGGCTTCGGTGAGCAGGAGCGGCATGGGGTGTCAAGGCTGGGCGACGAATTTTAGGAAGGACGCCACCGCGCGCTGCGCGATGGTGTCGTAGTCCCGGCGGCCGAGATCATGGCCGGCACCTTCGACGGGCAGAAGCTCCGTCGGCGCCGGGATGAGCGCACGCGCGGATTGCAGCTCATCATACGAGCCGAACGGATCGCGGCAGCCGTGGACGAACAGTGCGGGCGTCTGAAGCTTCGGAAAATGAGCGGTGCGAAGTTGCTCGGGTTTCTCGGGCGGATGTAGAGGATAGGAGAGCAGTAAGAGCCCGGAACAGAGTGCAGGGTCCTCGGCCGCCAGCATACTGGCCTGACGGCCGCCGTAGGAATGGCCGCCCAGGAAAATGCGGCCGGGGACCATTTCGCGCAAGACATCAACTGCGCGCTTCAGCCCCGCACGGTCTTTCGCTCCGTTGCCGAAAGGCGGCCCGTGCGGGCGAGCCTGACGGAAAGGCAGATCGCACCGCAGAACCACGATGGCGGCATCGGCGAACGCTTCCGCCATGGCGACCAGCAGCGGCGCGCCGCAGTTCGAGCCGGCGCCATGCGTCAGAATGAGCCCGGCATTTGCCGCATTGCCAGGGTGGTGCAGAAAGCCGCGCACCGATGGCTGATCCGGCGCCTGATTGACGAAACTCTCAACAGCGCCCATACCGCGTACACTGCGATGATACTCGAATGCCCACCTTATTTGACGCGATCATCATCGGGACCGGGCAAGCCGGCCCCCCGCTCGCCGGGCGGTTGACGGACGCGGGAATGCGCGTGGCCGTTATTGAGCGCAAACTCTTCGGCGGCACCTGCGTCAACACCGGCTGTATTCCGACAAAATCTCTGGTGGCGAGCGCCAAGGCCATCCAGATGGCTCGTCGCGCGCAGGATTATGGATTCCGCACGGGACCGGTGACGGTAGACATGCCGTCAGTGAAAGCGCGCAAAGACGGCATCGTGGCCGCCTCAAGCCAGGGCGTGGAGTCATGGCTGCGCGGCCTGAAAAATTGCACGGTCTACACAGGTCACGCGCGCTTCGAGAGCCCGCGCACAGTCCGGGTCGGCGACGATGTGCTCGAAGCCGGCAAAATCTTTATTAATGTAGGCGGCCGTGCGTCGATACCAGCCATACGCGGCCTCGACATCGTCAGCTTCCTCACCAACTCCGGCATGATGGCTGTGGATTCCCTACCGCCGCATTTGCTGATTATTGGCGGCGGCTACGTCGGCCTGGAGTTCGGACAAATGTACCGGCGGTTCGGCAGCCAGGTCACTATCCTGCAACGGGGAAACTGCCTGGTCTCACGCGAAGACCCCGATATCTGCGATGCCATTCGGGCGATTCTCGAAGGCGACGGAATCCACGTGCTCGCACCGTCCGCTGTCCATGAAGTCGCGCAGCAGGAAGGGCAGATTGCGGTCAAGTTCTCAGTCAATGGCGAAGATCGCGAGGTGCACGGCACCCATCTGCTGGTCGCCACCGGGCGTGTGCCGAATACCGATGATCTGGGACTCGAACGGGCGGGAGTCGCCGTGGACGCTCGCGGGTATATTCAGGTGGACGATCAACTCCGCTCTAACGTCCCCGGCATCTGGGCCATGGGTGATTGCAACGGCAGAGGCGCGTTTACCCACACCTCGTACAACGATTTCGAAATCGTGGCTGCCAATCTGCTGGACAATGATCCGCGGCGCGTCAGCGACCGGATTCCGGCGTACAACCTTTATATCGATCCGCCGCTGGCGCGCGCCGGAATGACGGAAACTGAGGTGCGCCACTCGGGACGCAAGGCGTTAATCGGCACACGGCCGATGACACGCGTCGGGCGGGCCGTCGAGAAGGGAGAGACGCAGGGATTCCTGAAAGTGCTGGTGGACGCGGAGAGCAAGCTCATTCTGGGCGCATCCCTGCTGGGAGTGGAGTGCGACGAGGTGATCCATTGCCTGTTGGACGTGATGTATGCTAAAGTGCCCTATACCGTGATTCAGCGCGCCATGCATATTCATCCCACGGTTTCGGAGCTGATACCCACCGTACTGGGAGAATTGAAACCGCTCGAATGACTATTTAGGGCCGGCTTTCAATTTCCTGCATGGTCAGCAGGGCTTGCCGGCGCACGCGGTCGGGCATGCCGGCGGCGCCTCGGGCGTAGCGGCGGACATCATCAAGATCCTTTTTCTGGCCCACACGCAGCAGACCGCGCAGTGCTTCCCAGACGTGCTCCTGGTCCGGGGAAAGCTCGGCCAACGTGTCGCCTGGGCCCACGGCCGCTCCATCCTGCCGGCTCAACTCGATCACCTCACCAGGTAATGGCGACCGCACTTCGGCTTCGCCCACATGCCCCACGAGCGTCCCGGGGTTGACGAATTCACCGGCCTTTAGCCTGTATCGAACAATGCCCGCTGCCGGTGCGGTGATGGAGTAGGAGCGCAGCATGGCCACCAGTTCCTCTCGGCCGGCAGCATCGCCGAAGTTCGTCAGCGAGAGCGCGGCGTTACGCCGCACCATGGGTGAGGGGTCGCTCAGCAGTTTGAGCAGTGCAGCGTGGAACGGGTCGTAAGTATGATCCTGGCCCATGATCCATGCCGTCGTTTGCCGCAACTCCAGGCTGGGACTGGCCGACACCTCAACGACTTGCGGATACCACTGCCGCACCCCGAGATCACCACGGCTCAACCGCTCGCCGATCTGCACCAGCGCGTGTTGCGCCTTGCGCGGCTTGGCGGCTGCATTATCGAGATACCCGGTGATTTCGGCATCGGTGAGCCTGCGGCCGAACCACGTCTCGTACCAGAACAAGAAGGGAAACAGCACCAGCAGGAGCGCAAAACCGGTCATGAGCAAATACGCGCGTCGGCTGGGGCGTTTTGAGGTGGTGGCTGGAGTCAAAGAGTTTATTCTGGCACGATCTACGCCGGCAGGGCGCGTTGCAAAATGCGCAGCCAGTTGCCGTGCATGATCGCTTCCACATCCGGCTCGGAATACCCACGCACCCGCAGAACGCCGGGCAGTCTTTGCAGATCGGCAATGGTGTTGACATCATGCGGTGTCTGCTCAGTGCCGAATTCGCCATCCAGATCACTGCCGACCGCCACGTGGCGCGTATTCCCCGCAAGCTGGCAGATATGATCGATATGATTCACGACGTCTTCCAGGCTGACCACCGTGTTGGGCGTCACACCCGCAACAAATCCGGGGTAGAGCATCCAGATATCCAGCACGGCACCGATAACTGCGTCTCGCTCAATGAGGCAGCGAATCTGATCGTCGGTTAACTGGCGGTCGCCCGGCACCAGAGCCCGGCAGTTGTGGTGGCTCGCCCAAACGGGCCCGTTGAAGATTTCGATCGCCTCCCAAAAGGCTTTGTCTGCGAGATGCGTGACATCCAGCGCCATCCCGGCCGCACACATTTCCCTCAGCAGATCCGGACCGCGCGCCGTCAGCCCTCCCGTAACGCCCGTCCCGTGCGCGTAACAGCCCGCGCCGTAGTGGGAAATGCCCGCGGCACGTAAACCGCGTTCCCACCAGAAATTCACATGAGCGGGAGAGAGGATAGGATCCGCGCCTTCCATGCTGAGGATGTAACCGAGCGGGCATCCTACCCGGTCGGCTCGCCACTGAGCCAGATGCGCCTCCACATCGCGCCACGTCCGCAACTGCCGCAAATGGCCTTGGCTTTCGAGAACGTTGTAGTATGCCAACTGCCCCTGCGCCATGGCACATGCGATTTCCTGGTTCCGGAAATCGATCCCGCTGGCGCCTTTCGGATTGGCACGCGCCAGCATCGTCGCAAAACAAATCGCGACTTCGCCCCTCCGCATCTCGGGAAGCGCCACGGTGTTGGTGCCGCGTCCCTGGCCGGTCATAGCCTGCTCCGACCGGCGGATCTCCGCCGTGGAGAGTGTTAGATCGCGATTCCAGTTGACCGCGTTCAGCGACAGATCCAGGTGCGCGTCAATCAGCAGCATGTGCTGCGAGGTTAACCACGAGGAAGCGGGCGCGATTCCGCAAGCGGGCCATCCGCAAATCCTCCTGCCCAACCAGGCGGGTCCACAACGTTTCCGGATGAGGATCGAACACCGTGCCGGCATTGGCCGGCAGAACGTCCCAGGCGTCCATCCCCATTTCCCACTCCAATTGTCCGCTGTCCCAGCCCGCGTAGCCTAGATAGAGCCGGAAGGTCTTCGAGTCGGAACTGGACGCGATGGCCTTCTCTACGGCTGGCTTGCTCGAGATCATATAGACATCGCCAAAGACGTGCTTGGCTTCTTCCAGCTTGGTACCGGTCCGGATCAGCCCCATAATTCCGGTCGTGGCCACCGGGCCGCCCAGATAAAGCGGTTCCGACCGTCCCTGGGCCCCCCGCAGGTCGCGCGCCAGCCGGGAAACGGGCACTTTCGTCTGGCGGTTGATGATCAGGCCCAGTATCCCGTCTTCGTCCACCTGCACGAGAACGATGACAGTCTCGGCGAAATTCGGATCCTCCAAACTGCGGCGCGCCACCAAAATCTGCCCGGCAGCCAGATGCGGACCGGTTTCATCCCCCTGTACAGGCACCAGCCGCCAGTCGGCGCAGAGCACCAGGGAGGCCCCAAGCACCGCTGCGGTAACGGCGAAGAGTATACGCGCGGGCCTCACGCCGAACACCACTCGCCCATCCATTATTCGATTCTACCCCTCAAGTCTCATTCGAGGGGAGCATAATAGCCCCGGCGCCAGGAGGCATGGACCTCCGGTTGGTTCACTTGCACACGGACGTGCCGGTACCGCCCGTCGTTCTGCGCGTTGGTAGAGTAATAACCCAAGACATATTGGCCCCTCACATCGCGGCTCAGCTTCTCCATAGCATCGGGAAGATCTGCCATCCGATGCACCTGGATCATTCTGCCACCCGACTCCTCGGAGATCCGCTCGAGGAACCGCGACCCTTGCAGCAGGCCGAGGCAGTAAACCCGCACATCAGCTTCCCGCACCAGATTTCGGATTTCGCCAGCCGTGTAGCGGCTGTTGTTATCGCCGCCATCCGATAGAATCAGCAGCGCGCGGCGTGGGTTCTTCGACACCTTCATCTTCTGGATGCCGAGGTAGATCGCGTCGTAAAGTGCGGTCCAGCCCTGAGCCTGGGTCGCGTGCAGCGCGCCGGAGATCGTCTGGGTGTCGGCGGTGAAGCCCGTCAGAAGGTACGGTAATGTACTGAATTTGACAACCAGGAATTCATCGCCGGGCAGATCCGTCTGAAAAAATTGATCCACCGCTGCCACCGACGTCTCGATCTTGTTACGCATGCTGCCGCTGGCATCGAAGATGATCCCTACCGAGGCCGGCGCCTCTTCCATCGACAAGTACGCAACCTTCTGCTCCACGTTATCTTCGAAGAGCTGAAAGCTTTCCTTCCGCAGGCCTCGCACCGGCCGGTCCAGTCGGTCGGTTACCGTTACCGGTATTTGAACCACTTGGATGTCCAGGCGGATGCTGCGCGAGCCGGATCGGCTTTGGTCGGTCTTGGACGGCGCCGAGCGAGAGACCGAAGCCCGCGTCCCGTCTAAGTCCAGCGGACCGTCCGCCGCGGACAGGATGCCCGCAGATGCGGTCAGAAATGTCGCGGCCAGGGCAAAAGCTCGAAATGAAGGAAACTCCATAGGCCCCCTCCTTGCAAGTCGAGAAACGCTAGTATAAAACCGTCCGGCTCGAATTGGTAGTGGGAAACTACCTGGGCGGGATGGCATCCAAAGTGTTGGGATGTTCGCTGTGCGGGCAATCCTGATCGCCGCCGCTCTGAGCCTTCCGCTGTGCGCGGCGGACCCGTGCTCCACAGCGTCGTTCGCCGGCTCTTATGGGCTTCGCCTGGCGGGCACGAGCACCATTTCCGGCAGCCCCGCGCCGTTCGCTAACCTTTCCCGTCTTGTGTTTGACGGGGAGGGCGGCATCACTGGTTATTCCTCCGTCAACTTCAACGGCCTGCTGCTCGGGAATCCAGTCACGGGAACTTACCAGGTAAGCCGGGATTGCAGCATCTCCTGGAGCCTTCAGGACGATTCCGGCGCCTTCCAGCATTTTGCCGGTGCCGTACTTCCGAATGGGGGCCGAGTGGATCTTCGCCAGACTGATTCCCATATCGATGCCCACGGGGCCATGTTGCGGACCTCACCCGCATGTGCGGCCTCCGATGTGAGTCCCAGTTACTCACTCGTGCTTTCGGGGGATGCCACGCCGCTGGCTGGCGGCGATGTTCCGCCCACGATCTCCGCCCACGGCGTGCTGCACATTGCCGGCGTCAGCAGCGCAACGTTGGTTCAAACCTTCGAGGGAACCGAGGTTCCGGCGGACGGAACCTGGTCGGTGGAATCCGATTGCACGTTTCACTTCGAGTTTGCGTTGCCTGTCAAAACCGGCAAGACACCCGTCGCCATGGCGCTACGCGGCATCCTGGTCAACGGAGGCCGCCAGATTCTCGCCATCCAGACCAATCCCGCCACGGTGGTGTCCGCCGGATTCACAGCAAACTGAGGCAAGCTTTCACTGCTTGCGCTCGGCGCGCGCCAGTTCTTCCAGAATCGGCTTCACCACCGCCTGCGCATCGCCGAATACATGCAGGTAGTCCTGGAACTTGCGGTTCAGCTCGATGGCTTGATCGGGCGTAAGACGCGAGCGAACGATCATGTCGCGCACGTGCACCGGATGGGGAAGCACGGCATCCTCAGACAATTCTTCCAGCGCCGTTTCCGGGTCGTAATGGTACATTCCTTGATTATCCGCCGTAATCAACGCGCATGAGAAAAAGTCCCTTAGCCGGCGCGGTGGGACCTGCCCGGCGGGCGCAGCCGGGCTCCAGAAACGTTCGCAAGCCGGCCGCGTCCAGGTTTCCCTTGCCCGCCTCAAGCAGCATGCCCACGATATTGCGCACCATATGCTTCAGGAAACCGCTGCCGGTAACGCAATAGGTCATGCGGTCACCCGCGAACTCCAGGCGCGAAAAAAAAATCGTCCGTACAGTGGATTCGAGTTCCCGATCGTCGGCGGCGGCCAAGGCGGCGAAATCATGCTGGCCTTCCAGCAGCGGCGCCAGAGCCATCATCTGCTCTACCTGTAGTGGATACGGATAGTGGTGCACATAGCGCCATTCGTGCGGCGGGCACACTTCGCCGCGAAAAATCCGGTATTCATAAGTCTTCGAAACCGCGTGATGGCGCGGATGGAAATCGGGCCCGGCCTCTTCCACCGTCAGCACGCGAATCGCGGGCGGCAATTGCCGGTTTATGGCGCGTCGCAAGTTCTCCAGCGGAATAGGGTTGGCCAGCGACACCGCTGCCGTCTGGCTCAGGGCGTGCACTCCGGCGTCGGTGCGACCCGATCCCGCCACATGCACAGGGCCGCCTTCAATTTCCATGAATACTCTTTCCAGCGTGCCTTGAATAGTCTCGAGCCCAGGCTGCACCTGCCACCCGTGGTAATCCGTCCCATCGTATGCGACCGTAAACCTGATGCGCCGCATTTCCTGCGCGGCCGCTCAAACCGACCGCGAACCGGGCTTGACCACGGGAATGCCTTGCGCGCAGAGCGGGCAGCTCTCCGGCTGGTAAGCAGTCACCTGCAAGGTTTCGAGCGCTACACGCGGCACGCCAACCTCCGCCGCTCCTCCGCTCCGGTCGATGATCGAGCCTGCCGCCAGTACGTTTGTACCCCGCTCCCGCAAAGCGTCCACTACTTCGCGCGTGCTTCCGCCTGTCGTGATCACATCTTCCACCACCACGGCGGTATCGCCCCGGCCCACCTCGAACCCGCGCCGCAAAGTCATCTTCCCGCCTTCACGTTCCGCGAAGATGAACCGCACGTGCAACGCGCGCGCCACTTCATGCCCGATGATCAGCCCCCCGATCGCCGGCGAAGCCACGACACTGATTCCCGTAGGCCATACGATTTTCTCCAGCCTCTGCGCCAGCATCCGCCCCAGTTCCTCGGCATGCCGCGGATGCTGCAGCACCAGCGCGCACTGCAAGTACTCCGGACTGTGCAGACCGCTCGTTAGCCGGAAGTGTCCACCGAGGTATGCGCCCGTAGCCCGGAACAAATCGAGAACTCCTGTGGGCGCTTCGGGTTGCGGCTGCACAAACGGCTACTATACCATTGAAGGACTGAGGAACCATTCAGTTTCTTTCTTCGTAATCTCTCCTTCAGAGCATAGTCATGCATAGTATGCAGACGTGGGTCGCTCTGTTGTGCTGTCTGTTGACCGCCCGGCCGCTGACGTCCGTGTGGCTTGGCTTTAACCCGATCTGGCAAAGGCCTTAAATACATGAAACTCTCATTCCGGTTGTGCACTGCGGTGCTCCTCGCCGGCTCCGCAGCCGCCCAGACTGCTGTTCGCATTGATCCGCAGAAGGGAGGCCTGGGCTGGTTCACTCATCCCTACCAGGTCAGAACGGTTCCGCCCATCAATCTCGCCAACACCACGCGGCTGGAGTCGCTGGAGCGCGCCGGCAACCTTTACCTGGCGGCACAGGATGTCGTAGCACTCGCCATTGAAAACAATATCGACGTCGAGGTGCAGCGCTATGGTCCGTTGCTGGCGAGAGAAGTGCTCTTGCGCGCCAAGGCCGGCGGCGCGCTGCGCGACGTGGGCATGGCCGTCGCGCAAGGTCCCCAAAGCGTCAGCTTACAAGGCGTCAGCGTCGCCAACGTCGGAATCACCACTTCGGGCGGCGGCGTCACCTCGGGCGGCGGTATCGTCACCCAGCTCGGACCGCCCATCCCCGTCCTCGATCCCAGCTTCAGCGTTCTGACGTATTTCCAACACCTGACCAGCCCCCAAAGCAATACCATCCTTACCGGAACCACGGCACTTGTCGTTGATACCCGCACTTACCAGTACCAATATTCGCAGAACTGGTCGTTCGGCCTCACCGCCCTGGCTACCTACAGCAGCACCCACACCAGCCTGAACAGCCAGGAGTACACGTTGAACCCTTTCGTCTCGGGCGACATGGATTTGCAGTTAACGCAAAACCTCCTGTACGGCTTCGGAGCGGCGGTAAACGCCCGCAACATACGCGTTCAGAAAAACAACCTGAAGGTGAGCGACCTGCAATTCAAGCAGCAGGTGATGACCACCGTGGCTGCCGCCCTGAACTTGTATTGGGACCTCGTCAGTTTTGTTGAGGATGAAAAAGCACGGGAAAAGGAAGTGCAAGCCGCCCAGCAACTCTACGACGACAACAAGAAGCAGGTGGACATCGGAACCCTGGCGGAAATCGAAGTCACCCGCGCGGAATCTCAGCTTTACACCGCCAAGCAGGACCTGATCGTTTCTCAAACCAATCGGGCCCAGCAGGAAACCCTCCTCAAGAACTACCTGAGCCGCTCCGGCGTCACCAGTCCTGAGCTGGCCGAAGTGCACATTATCCCGCTCGATCACATCGTCGTGCCTCCGCAGGACGAAAGCCGGTCCGTCGACGCATTGACCGCAGATGCATTGAACAACCGGGTGGAAATCGCGCAAAGCCGTCTCAACCTGGAAAGTAAGCAACTGAACCTGGTTGGCATCAAGAATTCGTTGAAACCCACCCTGCAGTTGTTCGCCGAGCTGACCAACAACGGCTTGGCCGGTTCCTTGAATCCGCTTTTCGCCGGAGAGCCGGGCGTGAACTACTTAGCTGGCGGATACGGCAACTTGCTCGCCGAGATCGCCCGCCGGAATTTTCCCAACTATTCGGCCGGAATTTCTTTTAGTATCCCGCTGCGCAACCGCGCGGCGCAGTCCGACTACGTCACCAGCCTCCTCGATATCCGGCAAACCGAACTGGGCCTGCGCAAGAACATCAACCAGGTCCGGGTGGATGTCCAGAACGCGGTCATCGGGTTGCAGCAGGCGCGCGCCCGCTATGACGCCGCCGTGAAAGCTCGTGTCCTGGCACAACAGACTCTGGACGCCGACCAGAAAAAGCTCGCTCTGGGAGCCGGCACGGCGTTTCAGGTGATCCAGGATCAGCGCGATCTGGCCAATTCTCAAAGCTCGGAGGTGCAGTCCATGGCCAATTACAGCCACGCGCACATTGCGCTCGATCAGGCGCTCGGCGACACCCTGGAGGTGAACCGCATCTCGCTGAATGAAGCCTTGGCGGGACGCGTGTCCGCCGCCCCATCCCCATTGCCTGCGGAGGACCAGCGATGACCCGCTCCACCCGCTCCTGGATCGCTGCCGGCCTATGCTGTTTCTGGCCGGTTTCGCTGCTGTTGGCTCAACAAGATGTCATCGAGCCTGTCCGGCCCTCCGCGCCCGTTCTCTGGCGGCCTTATCTGGCGCCCGAAGTCCCGCCCGTGCGCCAGAACAACTCGCCGAGGCTGCACGATCTGATTCGCGCCGGCATCCTTTACCTGTCGGCGCAAGATGCCATTGCCCTCGCGCTCGAGAATAACATCGATTTGGAAGTCGACCGCTATGCTCCCGTCACCGCGCAATGGAATCTGGAGCGTGCCCAAGCCGGCGGCTCATTGCCCGGCGTTCCCGCCGGCTCTACCCAGGCCGTCTCCGTGGCCAACGGCCAGGGTGTCACCGGTTCGCAGCAGGCGGCCGGCGTCAGCCCCACCACCACAACCGCCGCCGCCCGGAGCTCCAGCAATGCCAGCATCGTTCAGATCGGCCCGACCACTCCACAGTTGGATCCCACCTTTCAGGAGCAGACCTTCTTCAGCCATCAATCTGCGCCGCAGGCGAATACCATCCAGAGCCTGACCGCGGTCCTGATTCAGGACCGCCGCAATTACAGCGGGACCCTTCAGGAGGGATTTCTCATCGGCGGCATCGCCCAGGTCAATTACACCAACCACTACCTGAATGAGAACGCCCCTACCGACGTCTTGAACCCTTCATCGGCTCCCACCCTCGGCATTCAGTATCAGCAGAATTTCTTACAGGGGTTTGGTGTGGCCGTTAACGGCCGCACCATCCGGATCCAGAAGATCAATCTGCAAACCTCGGACCTCAACTTCCGCACGCAAGTCATCGCTGCAGTTGTGAACGTCTTGAATGCCTACAATTCCTTGCTGGCCGACTACGAAGACATCACAGCCAAGAAGAGCGCACTCGAAGCCGCGCAGCAATTGTACGCCGACACCAAAAAGCAGGTCGACATCGGTACCCTGGCCGACATCGAACTCACCCGCGCCGAGTCTCAAGTGGCCAGCAGCCAACAGGACCTGGTGAATTCCCAAACCAGCCTCCAGCAGCATGAATTGCAGCTTAAGAACCTGATCAGCCGGAACGGAATTGAGGATCCCCAGCTCACCGGTGCGCGCGTCGTGCCTCTGGATCACATGGCTATTCCGGAGAAGGACCAATTGCCGCCCGTCAATGAGTTGGTGGCGCAGGCGCTCGCCAATCGAAGCGATCTCGCCGCCGAAAAAGCGAACATCCAGGCCTCCGAGGTTTCCTCTCTGGGAACCAAAAACGCCTTGCTACCTAGCTTGGTTGGCTTCGTCGACACCACCCAGTCCGGATTGTCCGGGACCCCCAAGACCGTGACCTTTGTTGAGCCCACCGGCAAGTTAGTCGAGACCGCCAACCCCTACTTCGTCGGCGGCCTCGGCGATGCCCTCGGCCAGGTCTTCCGCCGCGACTTTCCCACGAATGTGGGCGGCGAGTATTTCGCCATGACCTTACGCAACCGCCAGGCACAAGGCGATTACGATATCGACCAGCTTCAGCTTCGCCAATCCCAGCTCAACAACGCGAAGGATCTCAAACAGGCACAGGTTGATGTCTGGAATGCTGTCATCGGCTTACGCCAGGCCCGGGCCCGCTATGACGCCGCCATGCACAACCGGATACTTTCGCAACAACTGCTCGATGCCGAACAGAAAAAGTTTGCCCTCGGAGCCTCCACTCCTTACAACGTGATTTTGCAGCAGAGGGATCTGGCAGCAGCGCAATCGTCTGAGGTCGCCGCCCTGGCTACGTACACAAACGCACGTGTTGGGCTCGATCAGACGCTCGGAGCCACACTCGAAGCCAACCACGTCGCCATCGACGATGCACGCAACGGAAAAGTCGCACAGCCGTCTTCGCTCCCTCAGGCGTTGCCGAAGCGTCCCTAAGCACCAAACGCTCCTCTGGCCGCTGTGTTTCACCGATCCACTCGCGCCGGCAGTGTTCCATTCAGGTACATCGGTGGCCGTAATGGAACAAAATCTTGCCATCAGCGCGCCAATTTTGCCGGTCCAGATTAGCTGCAGGTTCGCATCTACCTGAAAATAAAGCCGGGTTCAATTTGGTGCGGAGATTGCTCCTCCATTAGGCGTGATACAGAAAATACAGGCTCAAGGTGAGACGATTGCTCCTCGTTGTTCCCCACGCCTAAGCAGTCACCTCTGTTCCGTTCCCTCGAATACCCTCTAAATCCCCCACAATCGCCCCTTGAGCCTGGATTCTTTCTAAAGCGTCGCGCGTCTTCCGCCGATTCTCGAACTGTGGAACAAGACACACTCGAAGACCTCGGTTTCTCTCTCGACCTGATGTATCTGGCCAATGGCTTGGGATTCGCCGATGCTCCCGGCCCCACGACTACCCCCGCTGAACTGGAAGAGCTGGAGGCCATGATGCGAGCCGTCATCACCTCCGCTAACCTGGATTAACGCCCGCTCCACTCAGCCTTCCTGAACAAACCCGGGAACTTCCCATCTGCCCGCGGTGTCCAATGGTAGACGGGCGGAGAATGCCCGAGGGTGCTAGAATCTAAACGAAGCTGGGGCCATGGCAAGCTCGGTGCTGGGCTTGAATTCGGATGGGGAATCGGTCGCTGGGTGCGTGCGTGTGGACTCAGCCGTCCGCCGCGAAGATGATGAGCTCGTCCGCCGACTCCGCGCCGGTGACGAATCCGCTTATGAAACCCTGCTCCAACGCTTCCAGCAGCCCGTTTATAACCTGGCTTTTCGCTTGCTAAATGATCCCGGCGATGCCGGCGACGTCGTCCAGGAAGTCTTCCTCAAGATCTTCCGCAACGTCACCCATTTCCGCCGCCAGAGCAGCTTGAAAACCTGGATCTACCGCATCACCGTCAATGAGGCCCATAACCAGCGGCGCTGGTTCTTCCGACACCGCAGCCGCGAGGTCGGGCTGGACGACGAGCCGCAGCAAGTCCGTACACGCAATGTTCCCGATTCTGAGCGGTCGCCGTTTGATTACACGTTCGACCGCGAGAAGCATGAACTGATCGAAAACGCCCTCGCGCGCATCAACCCGCTGTTCCGCGAAGCCGTGGTGCTCCGCGACGTTGAGGACTTGAGCTACGACGAGATTGCTGAGGTGCTGCAAATCTCGCTCGGCACCGTCAAGTCCCGGATTTTGCGCGGGCGTGAAGCTTTGAGGGAGGAGCTGACCGCACGGCTGGAACCCGAACCCGCCTGGCGGTGGGCTCCCGAGTAACTGGTGTGAATTGCGATAAGGTGCGAAAAAAATTGTCACTGGTCCTGGGCCGCAGCCTGGGAGCGTTTGACGGCGTATCCGAGCACCTGGCGCAATGCCGGGAATGCTCGGACTACGCGCGCGATATGGCTCTGCTGCATCGAGAGCTGCGCAGTCTGCCGATGCGGACACCGCCTGCCCGGCTGGTTACCCAGTTGCAAGTGGTTGCCTCCCGCGAGCATCTGCGGCGGATTTCGCGCGGCACGCTCACCACTCTGGTGCACTTCTGGGCCGCCGAACTCGAGTTTTTCTTCGACAACCTGATGCGGCCCTTTGCCGTTCCTTTCGCCGGCGGTTTGCTCTCCGCGCTGTTTCTGTTCACCATGCTGGCTCCCGGGTTGCCCACACCGCAGCGGACTCGCAACGATGTCCTGCTCAGCGGTCTCTTCGCCCAGACCCAGGCCACATTCAATGCCATTCCGCCCTTCAGCTTCAGCGAGGATGACCTGGTGGTGCAGGTCACGCTCGACAAAGACGGCTCGGTCATCGATTATTCGATTCCCAACAACGTCAACGCCAAGCTGCGCAACGATATCGCCAATATGATTCTGTTCACCAATTTCCAGCCGGCCACTGAATTCGGTATGCCCATCGCCGGCAAGGTATTCGTCTCGTTCCGCCGCGACAAAATCGTGGTGAAGGGCTGAGCCTCCGCCGCGTTGTCCCGCCAGCGGCTCGGCCAGCATTTCCTCGCCAAGAGTTCCCTCCTCGACCGCATCGCGCATGCCGCATGCCCTGAGCCCGAACCTTTAGTCATCGAAATCGGTCCCGGCCACGGCGCGCTCACCGGGCGCTTGGTCCCGCGCTCGGA
This sequence comes from Bryobacteraceae bacterium, assembly GCA_030041035.1. Taxonomy (GTDB): domain Bacteria; phylum Acidobacteriota; class Terriglobia; order Bryobacterales; family Bryobacteraceae; genus QHXW01. The sequence goes on from JASHOO010000242.1 coordinate 27,804, forward strand.
AAGGCTCGTCGCCATCGAGATCGATTCCGCCCTCGTAGAGCGGCTCCGCACGAAGTTTGGCGGCGATCCACGCGTCACCATCCTCCACGCCGACGCCCTGGAAACTGATCTCGCGCAATGGGGCCCCGCAGTCATCGCGGGAAATCTTCCCTACTATGCGGCCACACCCGTCATAGAAAAGACACTCTCCGTCAATTTCCTGCGAGCCGTATTTCTGGTGCAAAAGGAAGTCGCCGCCCGCCTGGTCGCGACTCCGGGCTCCCGCAATTACGGCTACCTCAGCATTCGCACCCAGCTTTTCGCCAACATCGAAGCGCTGTTCGACATTCCCCCCTCCGCCTTTCGCCCTCCGCCCAAGGTCGATTCCACCGTGGTCCGCCTCCGCCCGCAGAACCGCGCCGCCGAGCTTGACATCCAGGACCCCGTCCGCTTCCTCGCCTTCGTGAGCCGTTGCTTCCGCCAGAAGCGCAAAACCCTGCGCAACAACCTCGCCACCGTCTTCGCAAAGGACGTCCTGGACCGCCTGCCTCTCGCCGGCCAGCGCGCCGAGGCCTTAACCATTTGGCAATTTGCGGATCTCTACCGCCTCTTGTACCATCGTGAGCCTGGAGGTCAAAAACCATGACACCCGCAGAAGCCCAGGGACTGGCAGGGTACCTTTGCCAGCACCTCGACATGGAGCGTCACATCACGCGCAAAATACTCGCGGCGTTGCCCGACGAACAGCTCAACTTCAAGCTAGGCGAGAAAGGAAGAACCGCAGCCGAGCTTGCCTGGCACCTGATTCAAAGCGAACGGGGCTTTGCCGAAGGCATTGCCGCCCTCACCTTCGACACCTGGTCGCCCGAGGGCCAGCCGCCCGCAACCGTCGCCGAAATGGTCGCGGCTTACGACCGTGACGTCGCCCCCGTTATCGAGCGCGTCAAGGCCATGACCGGTGAGCAGCTCGCCACGCCGGTCAGCTTCATGGGTATGGAACCCCTGCCCGCGGTCTTCTACATCGGCTGGTGCGCCCACCACACCATCCACCATCGCGCACAGTTGAGCACTTATCTGCGCGCCATGAACGCTCACGTCCCCGCCATCTACGGAGGCAGTGCAGACGAGCCCATGGCCGCTGCGGCTTCGGCATAGTCGTTAATGAAACGGGGCGGACGCCTGCGTCCGCTCCGCACTTCGGTCCCGGACACGATCATGGCCAGCAGCCCGATGCAATATATCTGGCCCGGCATCATTGGCGCACAGGCCATTCATGCCGCGGCGAAGCTGCGCATCCCGGACCTGCTGGCCTCTGGCCCCAGGAGCATCGTCGAACTCGCTGCGGATTCCGGCGCGGACGCGGCAGCGCTCGATAGGCTGTTGCGCGCGCTGAGCACGCTCGGCATGTTCGCGCTCTCTGCTGATGGGCGCTTTTCGAACACCCCGCTCACCGATGTGCTCCGGACGGATCACCCTCAGTCGCAACGCGATGCTGCCCTGTTTCTGCCCGCAGCCTTCCTTTGGCGCCCCTTGGGCGAGCTCTACGAATCAGTCAGCACCGGCGAGCCCGTGTTTCCACGCATCTTCGGGCAGCGCTTCTTCGAATACCTGGCTACGCATCCGGATGACGCCGCGGTTTTCAATGCGGTGATGACTCAAGGCGTAGCCTTTACCAGCCCAGCCCTGCTTGCGGCGTATGACTTCTCGCGCTTGGAGCGGCTCGTCGACGTAGGAGGAGGCGAAGGCGCGCTGCTGCGCGACATTTTATCGGCGACACCGGGGCTGCGCGGCGTTCTATTCGATCTGCCTCAGGTAGTGTTGGGTGCGGGCGAGGTTCTGAACGGTGATCTCCGGGCACGCTGTCAAATCGTGGCCGGCGATTTTTTCCATTCGGTACCTGAAGGCGCCGACGCCTACATCATGAAGGGCGTCATTCATGACTGGCCGGATGAGGACGCCGCCCGCATCCTCGGAAATACCCGGCGCGCGATCCTTAAGGACGGAACCCTGCTGCTGGTCGAAAACATGGCGGATGCCGCGTCCCGCCCGGTAGGCGTGATCGACTTGCTGATGCTTGTGATCGGGGGCCGCGAAAGAACCGAGGCCGACTTCCGCACCCTTCTTTCCGGTGCTGGTTTCGCCATCAACCGCATCATCCACATGGAGGCGTCCTCGCTGATCGAGTGCCGCCCGGTCTAGGCCCTATCCCCACACCGCCTGCGCCGCCAGCACCAGCCCGAAACCCGTCAGCGACGACACCAGTTTCATCATCGTCCAGCTCTTCAGCGTTTGCGGCACAGCCATGCCGAAATATTCGTTCACGATCCAGAAGCCGGCGTCATTCACGTGCGAAATCATCGAGCCGCCGCAGCAGACCGCCAATACGATCATTTCCGGCCGGTATCCTGCCACGTGTTTCACCAGCGGCGCCATAATCCCCGCCGCGGTAATGATGGCCACGGTCGCCGATCCCTGCGCCACCCGCAGCACCGTCGCCACCAGGAATGCCACCACGAGCGGCGAGATGTTCGATGCCGCCAGCAGCCTGCCCGCATACAGCCCCGCCCCCGAATCGATAATCACCTGCTTGAACGCGCCCCCGCCGCCCATCATGAGCAGCAGCGTGCCGATAGGCGCGCACGAATCCACCGCCAGACGCGCAATCTGATTGCGATCCAGCCCCCGCCGCGTACCGAATACGATCATCGACGCGAGCGTCGCCAGCAGCAGCGCCGTGAACGGATGTCCGAAGAAACCCGCCCAAACTTTGCCCGGTAAATTGGCTGTGCCCGCGAGCGACGCACCGAAAATCAGCACCACCGGAAAAACCAGGATTAACGCCACGGTGGCCGCGTGCGGAGGCGCACTCGTCTTCCCTGCTTCCGGCTCGGCGCGCTCCGCCATGGGTGGCGGGGGAATGAACAGCCGCTCCCCAATCCACCGCCCGTAAAACACCCCGCCCGCGATCGCCATGGGTATCGAAACCACTACGCCGTAGAGAATCACCAGTCCCAGGTCTGCGCCGAGCAGTTGCGCCGCGGCCGCCGGCGCCGGATGCGGCGGCACCAGCGAGTGCGTGGCGCTGAGCGCCGCCGTCATCGGCATCCCGTAAACCAGCAGCGACCGCTTCGATTCTTTCGCCAGGCTCCAGATGAGCGGCGCCAGAATGATAAAGCCCACCTCGAAGAACAGCGGCAGCCCCACCAGATACGCCGCCACAAACAGCGCCAGCGTCGCGCGGTCGCGCCCAAACCGTTCGAGCAGCCATTCCGCCAGCGACCGCCCGCCGCCCGAGTCCTCTATGTACCGCCCGATCATCGCGCCCAGCCCCACCACCACCGCGATGAATCCCAGCGCGTCGCCGAAGCCGAATTGAATCGACTTCAAAACCGCCGCCGGCGCCATCCCCGCCCCCAGTCCCAGCGTCAGGCTCGAAATCATCATCGCCAGAAACGCATGCAGCTTCACCACCAGGATCAGAACGAGCAGCAGCACGATCGAGGCGATCGTGAGTATCAGCAGACCGGGACCGGCAACAGGCATGAACCGGCTATTCTATAACGCCCCGGTCCCTTCGACCGTGTTGTAGTCTCTAATCTTATGGACTGGTTCGAGGACGAAACCTTCTGGAGGGGCTTGTATCCCTATATGTTTCCGCCCGAGCGCTTTGCCGTCGCTGACGAGCAGGCCGGTCAGGTGCTCGCCTTGACTCAGTGCTACACCGGCGCCGTCCTCGACCTCGGTTGCGGTCCCGGCCGCCACTCCGTCGCCTTCGCTCAGCGCGGTTTCGCCGTCACCGGTGTCGATCGCACCACCTTCCTGCTCAACCTGGCCCGTAAGCGCGCCGCCAAAGCCGGCGTCACCATCGAATGGGTCCACGAGGATATGCGCCGCTTCCTTCGCCCCACGGCTTTCGATCTCGCATGCAGCCTCTTTACCTCCTTCGGCTACTTCGCCGACGAAGCCGACGACCTCCGGGTCCTGCGTAACGTTTACGCCAGCCTCAAGCCCTCCGGTATCTTCGTCATGGAGCTGATGGGCAAGGAGCGGCTGGCTCGTGCCTGGCAGAATGCCTTGTGTACTCAGGCGCCCGATGGATCCATGATCGTCCAGCATCCGCAGGTCACCGCTGACTGGTGCCGCATTAAGAACGACTGGATCGTCATCCGCGACGGCCACGCCCAAACTTTTCACTTCGAGCACAGCGTCTATTCCGGCCGCGAGATCAAAGACCGCCTGCTGGCCTGCGGCTTTTCTGAAGTGCAACTGTTCGGTGGCCTCGCCGGCTCGCCCTACGACCTCGATGCCACACGCCTCGTAGCCGTCGCCCGCAAACGCTCGTAAATGACGCAAGTTCGTCTCGCCCCTGAACAGCCCCGTCCCGAAACCGGACAAATAGGACTTTAAGAGCCTATATATTCTTTAAAATTCGCCCTGGCCTCACGATTGCTAGGCCGTAGACAGAAGGATGGCACTTCTATGTGGCAGGATCTGCGCGTGGCCCTGCGCGTCTTGAACAAAAGCCGCGGGACGACCCTTCTCTGCATTGTTTCTATTGGGTTAGGCATTGGTCTGACCACCGGAATCTTCAGCCTGAGCGACGCCATGTTTCTCCGTCCCTTCGCCTTCGACAAGCCCGGCGAGGTCCTCTGGCTCTCCTCGCGCAGCGACGATGGCAACGACATCGCCTACTGCTGGCCGGACTACCAGGACATGCTCCATGCCGCCGCAAATATCGCGGATCTCGCCACCTACGAGCGTGTAGGCGGGACCGTCGGCCATGGGGACGACCGCCAGTCCGTGCTCACTTATCCATCGACGCATAACTATTTCCAGTTCTTGGGCGTGAAAGCGCAGCTCGGACGTGCGTCGTTTGAACCAATCGGGGGGCAACCCGTGCTGGTGATCGGTCACCGGCTCTGGCAGCAGAGGTTCGGCGGCGATCCGCAAATCGCCGGAAAGCGAATCGTCTTCGACGGCCGCAGCTTTGTCGTCGCCGGCGTCCTGCCGCCCGAATTCACGGGAATGCTACGCGGCGTTCCAAACGACATCTGGATCAGCATGGAGGACTGGTTCCAGCTTCCGGGACGCGCCGATGAAAGATACGAGCGGAGCGCGGGAAATTTCGAGATCATCGCACGCCTGAAACCCGGAGTGAGCCCGCAGCGCGCAGCGGCGCAGTTCGATGCGTCTATTCGCGGTGCTGGAAAGCGGAGACCCGCGCCCTCGGGCCAGGGTGGCACGCTCCTCCATAAACAGTTCGTCATGGAGTGGGACCGCACGTCGGTCCTGAGCGGCGCCGGGCTCTTCCTGGTCCTCGGGCTGGTGTTGTTTACTGCCTGTGCCAATGTGGCCCAATTGCGGATGGCCCAGGCGGAAGCGCGTAAGAAGGAACTCGGCATCCGGCTGGCGATAGGCGCTGGTCCGGGGCGGGTTGCGCGCCACTTGTTGGTCGAAACCGTTGTGGTGAGTCTCGCCGGTGCGGGCGTGGGCGTACTTCTGGCGCAGTTCCTCATGCAGAACGTATCTGCATTCGTCACTGCAGCTACGTCATATCTGGATTACGGGGTGCGCCTCGATTTCCGTGTCTTGACCTTCGCTCTACTTTCAACCGTTTGCGCCGTGGTGTTCTCCGGTTTCACGCCCATGCGCCGCGCGTGGAAACTAAATGTCGTGGAAGTGCTGAAATCCGAGCAAGGGACGACCGGCGTCCACACCACCTGGCAAAAGAAAGCGCTGGTGGTTGGGCAAATTGCCGGCAGCGTGATGCTTTTTGGCGTCGCAGTGCTCTTCATTCAGAGCTTCCGCAACGCGGCCGCGGTGCGGCCGGGATTCGATCCCAACAAGAAAATCCTCGTCATGGACCTTCAATCGGGGACTCGAATGTCGGCTCTGAGCTGGTGCGAACAGATCTCCGAGCGGTTGGCCGCACTGCCGGGAGTCCGCGCCGCAACCTTTGCACGGCGCATCCCGTTGAGCGGCTCCGGAGGCGGAATGACCGTGCGGCTCGAGGTTCCCGGTCAGGCTCCCCGGGGCGTCCCCGTCTACAACGTCGCCGGAAACTATTTTTCCGTGATGGGCACGCGGGTGCTCGCGGGACGTGGCATCGACACCAACGATCGCGAGAACAGCCCGTTGGTGGTTGTGCTGTCGCAACATCTGGCTCACCAGGTGTTCCCCAGCCGCAATCCGATCGGCCAGTGGGTCTCGGTTGACGGGAAGATACGCCAGATCGTAGGCATCGCCGAAAACGGGCCTATTGAGGACCTGCACGAACCACCCGCTCCTTCCCTTTATTTGCCCTTTGCTCAGATGCCATGGGGTGGTATCACGCTCATGGTAGAGACCGCCTCAGATCCCGGCGCTCTGGCCACAGCCGTTCGCCAGAAGATCAAGAGTTTCGATCCCGGTGTCCTGATGGACACCACGACTCTTCGCGCCTACATGCGAGGAGCGCTGGCCACCGATCAGTTGTACGTCAGGTTGACTAGCGGTCTGGGAGTTTTCGGCTTCCTCCTCACCGCCGCCGGCCTGTTCGGCATGATCCAGTACGCCGTGAATCGCCGGACCCGTGAGATTGGCCTGCGCATGGCCCTCGGCGCGCATCCCCGCGAAATCAAGCGGATGGTGCTGGCGGAATCGCTCCGCCTGGCAGGCCAGGGAGTGCCGCTTGGCCTCCTGCTCCTTGCGCCCCTTGCATGGTCCCTCCGCTCCATGGTACTCGGCGTGACCCCGCTGTCCCCGATCATGTATCTCGCAAGCGCCGCCGCAGCCATGGTGATCGCGTTATTGGCAGCCTGGCTGCCGGCCCAACGAGCTACCCGCATCGACCCCATGAGCGCCCTGCGCAGTGAGTAGCGGCCGGCCATGACCGGCCTGATCATCGGCCTCCGGACACGTCGGCCCCCCTACCCCAACCGGATCTTCGCCTCCAGCCAGATCAGCAACACCAGCACGAACACCATACACGTCCCTGCCAGCGGCATCGCCATCACCACGCCAATGCCCCAGATATCCGCCAGGTGCCCCAGCGTCCATGGCGCCAGCATCGCGCCGGTGAGCGCGATGGAGAAAATACCGTTGAAAAATCCCGGCCGGAAATCCGGAAACTCGCGCCCGATGCGTTCGGCGATTAGCGGATAAATCGCCGCAAATCCGCAACCCACCAGCAGCGTCCCGATCAACGCCCCGAACTGGTTGTTCGTCGCCAGTAGCAATAGACAGCCGAACACCGCCTCGCCCGCACTCACCAGCAGGAATCTGGGGTGCCTGACCCGCGGCAGCAGAGCCACCGCCGCCAGCCGGCCGACGATCAGCGCCAGCCAGTAGACGGCCAGTATGGTGAGTGCCGCCTTCGGGCTGGCTCCCAGGCGGCGAATCAGAAAAATCGGCAGCCAGCCCGCGATCGACCATTCATTGCCGAACTGAAAAAACAACAGAGCCGCAAAGAGAATCCCTCCCAGGCTGCGGAGATCCCGAAATAGTTGCGCCAGCGTCGGCTTCCGCGAAACGACGGTCACAAATGAACTCCGCGCATACCAGACCGCAAAGAAACCCGGGACCAGCGCAATGAAAATCAGGATGCTGGTGACGGTGTATGCGTAGAACGTGCCTGCAACCAAAACCGTCACCAGCAGGCATCCCAGCCCGAACAAGATTCCCCCGGCGTTCGCGGTGGCAGCCGGGTCGCGGTCGTAAGCCGGTGAAATTGCATGAAATACTGCGGTATTCAGCAGCCCGGTGGCAAACCCCAATGCCACAAGGCCCCCCATACGCCACCAGGCGGCCGCCGGCGGCGGCACCAGCGCCAGCCCCACCAACGCCGCGCACGCGAGCGCGCATGCCGCCACCATGAGGAACCCAATCCCCTGCTTCAACAGCAGGCTGCCCGCGGCCTCCGTCGAGACAATCATCCCTATGCTCATGCTCAGGAAGTAGTTGCCGACCGTGGAGAACTCCGAAGCGAGGTGGTACCCCCAGGCTGGTAAAATCGCGCCCAGAAATCCGAACAGCAGCCCTGAAATCAGAAGCCCGCTCAACGCCCGGAGGGCGGCTGCATCACGCCAGACTTTCTGCCCCTCAGACGCTGTCAAACTCACCAGACGATTGTAGCGCTTCCGAATTCTGGATCGCCGGACCTGCGAACCATACCGGAAATGGGATACCAGGCGACGGACGGCATTTATTTGCCATCACTTAGAGATGGAACGTGTCTTGCAAGCGGGTGTTAGAAGGGTCATTGATGCGGGGTTGGGAGTGCTTTGGTGGGGCGCTGTCTCCCCAGCACTTGAGCACGGGCTCTTGGGGTGAGGAGCCCGCGTGCCACTTACACTACGCTACAGGCAGTAGCGAACAATCTGGCAAGCACTAAATGTAGCAATGCGGTTGAAGGTTCGAAACCACTTCTTCTTGACACGGCTTTCACTTGGGAATACCATCGAGTTATCACTGAGGAAGGAGGTGGTCCAGGAACATGATTGATAGTAGTAGACCGCGCGAGGTGGCCGACTGCTGAGTCGACCGTTCTAACGTAGTCGGTTCCGTTTCAGTGGCGGGGCCAAGTTCATGATGACCGGCCACTTCGACGCGAATCTAACTGCCTCAGGTTTAATCTAAGGCTACCGAGCCCCCGTGAGTCCCCAGGTGCAGCAGCTCAAAGCTGCTACCCAGGGATCACGGGGGTTTGTGTTTTGTTATACTTGAAGTTCACCCGAAAGGATCCCATGAAAGCCGGAATTCACCCCGCCTACGAAGAGATCAATGTCATCTGCGCCTGTGGACACGTGTTCAAAACACGATCCACCCACAAAGGCGACATCCGCGTGGAAATCTGCTCCAGCTGCCACCCGTTTTTCACCGGCCGGCAAAAGCTGGTGGACACGGCTGGACGCGTAGAAAAGTTCGAGAAGAAGTATCAGAAGGCGAGAGCGGCAAAAAAGAAGCAGCCAGTGGGCTAGGGGTGGGGAGCGTGCTCGCGCTCCTTTTCCCGCTCATCCAGGAACTTGGTGTATTCGGCCTGCTGGGAATCAGTCAGAAGTGCCCGGATTCGTTGAGTTTGTTCGTCCTGAATAGCCTTCAGCTCGGGGCGGTGTTTGTCCCGCAGCTCGCGGATCTGCTTACGTGTTTCCTCCAGGATCGGCCCGAGCTTATCCACCTGGTCGTCGGTGAGGCTCAACCGGGAGCGCAGCTCCGAGACATAGCGGCGCTTAAATTCTTCCGGCGTAGGCCGTCCGCCAGCGCGAACGGAATTCAGCGTATAAAGCCTTAAGCCGAATGCACCTACCGCCACGCCACTGAGAAACAAAATGGCCAGATACAGGATGGTGGTGAAGCTGGCGCGGCGCATTTACCTTGGTTCCGCGAGCGGCGCCGGGCGCAAGGGCTCGAAGTCGAGACTGGCGTTATAGTGTTCATCCGCCAGGATTTCCGCATAGCTCTCGCTGGGCAATTGGGATCCGCGTGACCCGGAGATCGAAACCGCAAGCCCCAACAGCAGCGACAAGGCCAGTGCCGCCGTGGCCAGGTTTCGCGCCAGGCGGCCAAACACCAGCGACATGCCCTGGCGAGCTTCGATCTTCTGCCAGAGCTGCGGCATGAAGGCCGCGCTCGGTTCTATGTCCGGACAAGCGGCACGGTAGGCCTCAAACAACCGATCAAGGCGCGCTTCGTCGCTTCCCGCTATTTCATTCCGGTGGTCCATATCCACCCTCTACCGCAAACTGCTCACCCCGGCCGCCTGCTTGTGCGCCGCAGTGAACGCCTTGAGCACGCGCTGGCGGGCGCGAAACAACCGCACCTTGAGCGCGTTCTCTTTCACATGATAAATCTCTCCCAACTCTTTCAGGGAGAGCCCCTCGACTTCCTTCAACGTGAGAAGCACGCGATCCTCCTCCGATACACGATCAAGCAAGGCATCCACGGCTTCCCGGATCCGCTTCTTCTGCGATTCATCGCGATCGATCTTCTCACCGGCTACGGCGTCAGCCAACAACACCTGCTGCTCGGAGAGATCGGCCATCCGCGACTCCATCCGGCGGCGGCGTTTCCGAAGATAATCGTACGCCGCGTTTGCCGTCAGCCGGTAGAGCCAAGGCTCAAAGACCTCCGCCGAGCGGAGCTGATCGAGAGAGTAATAAAGCCGGAGGAAAACCTCCTGACCCACATCCTCCACGTCTTCCGGACGCCCGATCAGGCGGGCGATAGTGCCCAGAATCCGCTTGCGGTAGGCCGCCACCAACTGGTTGAAGGCCGGCCCATCGCCCTCCCGCGCACGTCGAATCAGCTCGTAGTCAACCAACATGCCGAAAAACCACGCCCGGCATGGAAGCCGCCCGAAGGCTTCGTACCATTAGGCGTGGCGGTGAAACTCCAGGTTACCAGGGAGGCGGGGGGAACGCTATGTGCCAGAAGATATAAGGGGTTCCGTTCTTCGACGAGCGACAGAAGTTCATCGAGGAGCCGCTGCCGCAAGTCCGGCCTCTTGTGCCGGGCGTTTCCACGCGAACTTTTCTCTTGCAGATTAACTACTTCTGTAGTAGATTGAATGACGAATGTAGTCAAATGCCATGCCACTACCAAAACTGAGCAAGCTGGAGCTGCAGATCATGGAGGTGCTGTGGCAACGCGGGCCGTGTTCGGTGCGGGAGATTCAGGAATCGTTTCCGGCAAGGAAAAGACCGGCCTACACCACGGTGCAAACGATGGTTTACCGTCTGGAGGTCAAGAAGGCGGTGCGCCGGACGAAGAAGATCGCGACAGCACTGATTTTTGAAGCTGCGGTGTCGCGGGAAGCGGCGGAGCGGCGGCTGATTGACGATCTGCTGAGCGTGTTCGGAGGCAAGAGCCGGCCAATCATGGCGCACCTGATTGAATCGGGTGCGCTGACTCTCGAGGACGTGCGCGAGGCAGAACAGGCTTTATTAAAGATCGCCGGAGAGGAGAAATCCGAGTGAACATGGCCGATTTGACGTCGATTGCCAATCACGTGTGGCAATCGACGCTGTTTGCGGGTCTGGCGGGATTGCTGACGCTGGCGTTCCGGAAGAACCGTGCACGCGTGCGCTACGGGATCTGGCTTGCGGCGTCGTGCAAATTTTTTGTTCCGCTTTCCTGGCTCATTGCGCTTGGCGGGCTGGTGCGATGGCGCACGGCGGTGGAGGGGGCGTCTCCGAACATTGCGTTTGTCGTCGAGACGACGCAGCAATTTGCCGCTCCGGTTGTCTCGGCGCACCCGCTGGCAACGCCATCGCATTCCATGATGCCGACCGTAATTTTCGTCATATGGGTGTGCGGATTTGTGGGGATCTCCTGCGCGTGGTGGATTCGATGGAGGCGCATCCGGGCGATGGTTCGCAATGGTCCACCAGTGCAAGTGGCGATTCCCATACCGGCCATTTGCTCTCGGGCTCAGGCGGAGCCGGGGGTGTTTGGACTTCTCCATCCTGTCCTGATTTTGCCTGAAGGCATCTGCGAGCGCTTGGCGCCAAAGCAACTCCGGGCAGTGATCGCGCATGAGATGTGCCACATTCGGCACCGCGACAATCTGACCGCAGCTTTGCATATGGTGGTGGAGACGGTGTTTTGGTTCCATCCGCTCGTCTGGTGGATCGGGAAACGGATGGTGGAAGAGCGCGAGCGGGCGTGCGACGAAGAGGTGCTGCGCATGGAGCACGAACCGCGAACCTACGCCGATGCAATCCTGCGTGTGTGCAGGCTGTACGTGGAATCGCCGCTCGAGTGCGTGTCGGGAGTGGCGGGGGCAAATCTCAAGAGACGGATTGAGTCGATCATCAGGAATCGGCATATGGTTGAACTGAATTTTCGGAAAAAACTCGCGCTGGGAATAGCCGGTATGACGGCGCTGCTGACGCCTGTCGGCATCGGCATGCTGAACTTGCACCAAGCCGGGGCTCAACAGGTTCCGGACTGGCAGACGAAGGCGGGAGGCAAAATGGCATTCGAAGTGGCCTCCATAAAATTGAGCCAGGGAAAGTTTACACCGCCGAACCTCAACGACCTGAGCAACACGGACTCGCAGGAACATACGGGAGGCTACTTCAGAGCAGATTTCCCGCTGTGGACGTACATCACGTTTGCATATAAGATTTGGCCGACCGCAAAGCAGAGGCAGGAGACACTGGCGCATTTACCGAAGTGGATTGAAACGGACCGTTATACAATCGAGGCGCGGGCGCCGGGCGATCCGACTAAGGATCAGATGCGTTTAATGATGCAGGCCTTGCTCGCCGATCGTTTTCAGTTGGCGGCTCACTTCGAGAGCAAAGAGCTACCTGTTTTTGCGCTGGTACCTGTGAAAGCAGGCAAGCTTGGGCCGAATCTACTGCGACACACGGATGGCGCCCCATGCGACACCCCTCCTAGTGAGTTCGGCCAGAGATATGCGGACTATCCGGCCAGGTGCGATTCCGTCGAGCTAAATCAGAAGGCGGGGGCTGCGCGGCTCGGTTCGCGCGATGCCACGCTGAATATACTGGCAAGTGCTGTTGCGAATTTTGTGGGCGAGGGTCGCCCTGTGATTGACAAAACAGGGCTCAGCGGCCGCTTTGATTTCACCATGAAATGGATGGTGGAGTCCGGAGGCCAGCCGCAGCCTGATCTCGCGTCTATGCCGCCGGATGCCGAGCCATCGGCGTTGCAGGCTTTGCGCAACCAACTTGGGTTAAGACTGGAATCAACGAAGGCGTTAGTCCGAACACTTGTTATCGACAGGGTGGAGAGACCATCGGAGAATTGAGTGCAGAGGCCGGGCGTGCCCCAGGCGTGCCTCGCCCCGATAACGCGTGCGACGTACCCGGGTGAGGCTCGTAGCGCGTGCCGAGTTTTTCCATGACATGGCGCGAGGCGAGATTATCGGAGTGGGCGACCACACGTGGCCGTCGCTGATGTAGCGCATGACTTCGGGATCGGCGGCGACGGGTTTGAGCGAGAGCCAGTCGGATTCGCGCCAGGCGGAGAGTTCGAGGCGCTGGGTTTGCATAGAAACAAGGCCGGGCATGCCGGGCCACTACTCATAGCGAAGGGCGGCCATGGGGTCGAGCCGGGAGGCGCGGCGCGCGGGGAGGTAGCTGCCGAGGGCGGCGACGGCCGTGAGCAGGAGTGTTGCGGCGAGGAGGGTGACCGGGTCATAAGGCTTCAATCCAAACAGCAGCGACGCGGCGGTGCGGCCCAGGGCCAGAGAACCGATCGCGCCGATGACCACGCCCACGAGAACCAGGAGCGCAGCATCCTTCATGATGAGCCCGACGACCTCGCTACGAGTGGCGCCGAGGGCCATGCGGATGCCGATTTCATTGCGGCGGCGCACGACGACATAAGCGATGACGCCGTAGAGGCCGATGGTGGCGAGCAGGGCGGCGAGCGCGCCGAAGAATCCAGAGAGCGCGGCCATGAGGCGCTCGGGGACCATCGTGTCATCGATCTGCTGCTGAAAAATGCCAGAGTCCATGTGTAATCCCGGGTGCGCGGCAGTGAGGCGCCGTTTGATGGTGGAGCCGAGCGCGGCGAGGGGCGCGGAAGAGCGGATGTACATCTGGGACGATGGCCCGGGTTCGGGAAACTGGTCGGCGGGAGCATAGCAGATTGGCGGATTTTCGCTGCGCAAATCGTAATACTTCGTGTCTTTGATGACGCCGACGATCTGATACTCGGTCGCGGGATAGTTGGGCTCGGGCGCAGTGCGCAATGTCCGGCCGATGGGACCGGCGCCGGCGAAAAAGCGGCGCACGAAGGCCTGATTGACGATGGCCACCTTGGGGGATGTTTCCGTATCGTTCGCATTGAAATCGCGGCCGGCGAGGATGGGTGTCTCAAGCGTGCGGAAATGGCCGGGACTGACCCAGGTAAACCTGGCGCCATCATCGACACTGCCGGCGTGAACGCCGAAGCCCCAACTGCCGCCACCGATCAGAATCTGGGTCGAGGAGGCGGCCGATTCAACCTGCGGGATGTTGCGGACCTCTTCGAGCAACTGGCGCTGAAGCGGTTTGACTTGAGCTTGCGGAAGCTGGAGGTGACTCATATCGAAGAAGGCCAGCAGGATTCCTTTAGTGCGGAAGCCGGGATCGAGGGTAGCGAGGTTCCGGAAGCTTTCGACAAATAAGAGCGCGCCAATGACGAGCACCAGTGAAACCGAGATCTGGACGACGACCAGGAAGCGCTGGAAGGAGAAACGGTCGCGGCCCTCGGTGAGGCGACCGCCGGACTTGATGGCTTCGCCGGGATCGGTTTGTGAAGCGCGAACAGCGGGCGCGAGGCCGAACAGGATGCAGGCGAGCGTGGCAACGGCAGCGGTGAAGAAGAGCATGCGCCAGTCGACGAAAAGGTCCAGATCCGGGGAATAGTCGTGAGTGGTCAGGAACCAAAGGATGGTCTTGCTGAGCGCACCTGCAAGAGCCAGACCCATGGCCGCGCCGATGCAGGCGAGCATCAGGCTTTCACAGAGAGACTGGCGGATGAGCCTGGCGCGGGAGGCACCAAGGGCGAGACGCACGGCGAACTCACGGTGGCGGGCGCCAGCGCGGGCAAGCATGAGGTTGCCAAGGTTGGCGCAGGCGATGAGCAGGACCATGCCGGTGATTCCGAGCAGGAGCCAGAGCGAGGTATCGTACTGATCGCGCAGTTCGCTGATGCCGTTCGCCGCGGGCACGGCTTCCAGCCGGAATTTCTTGTAGGTTTCGAGGGCGCCCGAGGAATATCCGGAAGGAAGAGTCGCCTCCACCATTCCGGGACTCGCGGCAGCGAGCCGGCTGGAGGCTTGCGCGATGTTCAGTCCCGGTTTGAGGCGGCCCATGATCACGAGCCAGAATAAATCGCGACGCGACTCCGGCCCCGGCGACGCGCACATGGGCAGGGCGACGTCGAACTTCTCGCCGACCTCGAGGCCCGAGAATCGTGGCGGTGTCACGCCAATCACCTGGAACGGGCGGTCGTTGACCAGAATTTTGGCGCCGATGACCGAAGCCTGGCCGGCAAACTCGCTTTGCCAGAACGCGTAACTCAGGACGGCGGCGGGAAAGGTGCAGCCCGGCTGATCGTCGCCGGAGGAGATCAATCGGCCCAACGCGGGTGACATTTCGAGGCTTGTGAAGAAATCGCCGCTGACGCGCAGACGGTGTACGCGGCGCGAACGGGTACCCTGGCCGATCTGCACGCCATCTGCGCTCCAGCCAAACACGCCGTAGAAGGCTTCGTGGTGGAGGCGAAGCTGTTCGAGAAACGGATAAGTCAGATCGTTGAAGTTGTCGGTGATACCGAAGCCGCCGTTTCCGCCGTGGATCTGGATGCGGGCCAACTGCCGCGGGTTGGGCACGGGCAGGCTGCGCAGGCGAACGGCGTCGAGAAGCTGGAAGATGGCGGTGTTGGCGCCGATGCCGAGAGCGAGCGTGCCGATGGCGGCCAGCGCAAACGCAGGGCTTTTGCGCAGCACGCGCAGAGAGAGGCGGAAGTCGCGCCAGGCGGTGTCGAGCCAGGCGGTGCCACGCACGTCGCGGCATTCCTCCTTCACCACTTCGAGTCCGCCTAACTCCAAACGGGTGCGGCGGCGGGCTTCAGTTTCGGTCATGCCGGCGCGGAGATTGTCGGCTACGCGGGAGTCAAAGTGAAAGCGCAGTTCGCGATCGAGCTGATCTTCCAGTTCATCTCTTTTCCAGAGACGCCGCCACCAGTTCATTGCGAATCTCCTTGGGCCGGAGCGAGGCCGCGCATGGGAACCGAATACCTTGAGCTTCTACATATCATACGCCGGAAACGGGAAGAGGTTACGGAACAATCTGGAACGATGTTAGCTGGACGTGTCCGGCATGCCCGCCACTACTAGTGAGCGGCGACTTCTTCGGCTTCGTGGGCGACGATGGTGGGATCCACTCGTGTGGGAAACGGCACAAGCATGTCTTCTTTGCGCTTAATGAGGGTGGAGGTGTTGTAGCTGGAGACTTCGAAGCCGTGGCCGTGAGTGATGGCGTCGGTGGGGCAGGCTTCCACGCAATATCCGCAAAAGATGCAGCGGTTGTAATCGATGTTATAGACCTTGGCGTAGCGCTCGCCGCCCGAGATGCGCACCGTCTCGGTGTTCTCGGCGGCCTCAATGTAGATGCAGTTCGAGGGGCATGCCGCGGCACAGAGAAAGCAGGCCACGCATTTTTCGAGGCCGTTTTCATCGCGCTGGAGCACATGGACGCCGCGGAAGCGCTCTTCGAACTTGGGCGGCTCATCGGGATAATTTTCGGTGACCGTAGGAGACATCATCTCCTTGAAGGTCACGCCCATCCCTTTGGCAATCGCCGAAGCCGATTGAATCAATTCCTCAAGAGGATTGGCCATCTAGTTTTATCTTATCGTGGCGCCCGACCGGAGCCTAGTTCTTGGAGCCTCAGCCGGATTTCGCTTCCGCGACCTTCTCATCCGGTTGGAACGGTTTGGCACCCAGTTTTTCGCCGAGCGCTTCCAGATCTTTCCGGCTGAATCCGATGCTGGACCACGAGATGTTGCCGTCGCGGCCGATCAGAAACATGGAAGGCACGTGCGAGAGGCCGTAGGCGTTGCTGGCCGGGTAACCGAAGCGGGAGCTATCGAGCAGCGTCGGCATGGTAATGCCGAATTCGTGATGAAATTCACGAGTAGCGTCAGCTTCGTCCTGCGAAACGGCGAACATACTGGTGCCGCGCGGCTGAGCGCGAAACATGCGCTCGAGAAAGGGAAGGGTGTACTGGCAGGTGGGGCAGGAAACCTTGAAGAAGGCGAGGAAGACCGGGCCGGTTTTGAGCAGCTCGCCGAGGGTCTTCTCGCCGCCCGACAAATCCTCCAAGCGGAAATCGGGAGCGTGCGCTCCGGCGGTGAGGGTCTCATTTTCCCGAGTGGAAGCCATAAACTTAGTGTAAATAGCGGACGCGGCCTGGCGCAAAGCGCGGGCGGGGTTCAAGGTTACTCTTCCTTCTGCTGCTGGACGAAGCTGAGAATGTCGAAGCGTTTGAGTTCACGGTCGGGGAAGAAGCTGTTGATGGCGTTCTGCTCATCATCGAAGACCTCGAAGATGGTGGTGAGCTTGGTCATGACGAGCAGCTCGATGCCGCGGCGGCTGAGGTTGAGCAGCTTGATTTTCCCGCCGGCGCGCTGGAGCGAGGTGAAGCTCATGACGAGCGCGCCGAGGCCGGTGCTATCGATGTAATCCACGTCCTGGAGGTTCAGAATGATACTCGTGCGGCCGGAATTGACGAGCTTCTGCACGCGGTCTCGAAAGGTGGCGACTTCGCCGCCCACGGTGAGGCGGCCTTTCAGATCGAGAATGACGATGCCCTCGCGCTCGCGTTGCTGGATCTCGAGGCTCATGGATAGTGTGGCCGGGCGGCGTGAACTAGACGGTCATCTTGACGCCGAGTTGGGCCTCGACATTCTCGATGGGCACCATTTCGATGGCATCCCAGGGGCAGCCATCGAGGAACGCGCCGTCCGGGCCTTTGCTGGTGCATTTCTTGCAGCCGATGCAGAGGTAGGGATCGACCTCGATGTGGCCGAAGGGCGGATGGTCCTCGTCGGGGACCCAGTACATGCAGTCGGCGACGGGGCAATAGGGCACGCAGGCGGGCGAACCCGCGCAGCCGGTGCAGCACTCGGTGATGATGGCCAGCTCTTTGGGGCGCTTTTTGCGAGGGGTGGCAATACCCTCGGACTTGGGCTCCATTTTGACGACTTCAGCCAGCATGAGGGGATTATGACATAAACAGCGAAGGGCGTGCCAGCCGCCTGCCCGAGGTATCCTCGAACATAAGGACGGCTTCGGATGGCGCATTCGGCTACATATGCTCTTGTGGCGTCGCGTGAGCGGGCACAAACGGGCGCGGTGCCGTGGTACATCTGGTGCTGCCTGCTGGCGATTTTGTCGAGCTCGGTTGGCAGCGCGTGGGACATCGCGTGGCACAAGAGCATCGGGCGCGACAGTTTCTGGACGCCGGCGCATGTGCTGATTTATTTGTGCGGGGTGCTGGCAGGACTGGGGTGCGCGTATCTAATCCTGTCAGTCACGTTCCGGAAAGAATCGGCGCTGCGTGACCGGTCGATCGCGATGTGGGGATTTCACGGTCCGCTGGGCGCGTTCATCTGCGTGTGGGGCGCGGTAGGAATGATCACGTCGGCACCGTTCGACAACTGGTGGCACGGGGCGTACGGGCTGGATGTGAAGATCCTGAGCCCACCGCACATGCTGCTGGCGCTGGGGATGCTGGCGATCCGTTTCGGGACGGTGGTGCTGATTCTGGCGGAGGCGAATCGCGCGGAGGGCGCGTATCGCGAGAAGCTGGAGTGGGTTCTGCTTTGCGCCTTCGCGTTTCTGCTGGCCATGACGATTGGAGTCGAGGAAGAGCTGACCAATCGCGTTTTCATGCATGGCGCGAAGTTTTACGTGGTGGTGATGATGGCGGCGCCGGTGTGGATGGCGGCGGTAGCGCGGGCTTTCCGGCACCGGTGGGCCGCGACCATAGTGACGGCGCTGTACACGGCGCTGCACTTGGCCTACCTCTATACGCTTCAGTTTGTTCCGGCGGAACCGAAGCTGGGGCCCGTGTACCAGAAGGTCACGCATCTGATTCCGCCGGACTTTCCGTTGTTGGTGGTTGCGGGAGCGATTGTGTTCGATCTGGTGCGGCGGTGGATGGCACAGTGGGGACGGTGGGCGCAATCGGTAGCGTTGGGAGGCGCGTTTCTTGTGGGATTCGTCGCCGCCCAGTGGCCGTTCGCGGATTTTCTGATGTCGCCTATGTCGCGCAACCGGATCTTCGCGACGAATCAGTTCCCGTACATGATGCCACCCATGTGGGCGCCGGTACGCCATGTCTTCGTGTTGACCGAGCACACGCCCGGCCAGTTTTGGGGACGCATGGCACTGGCGCTGGCTGTAGCGGTGGTGACGACATGGATCGGATTGGGCTGGGGAGAGTGGATGCAGCGGGTGAAGCGGTAGAGCGATCCTGTTACAGTTAGAGAAGCATGGACGTCGAGCGGGCCATCGAGCACATCCTGGAAATCCAAGCGCGGGCAGAAGCGCGCATGGATCGGGCAGAAGCGCGCATGGATCGGGCAGAAGCACGCATGGATCGGGCGGAAGGACGCATGGACCGGACGGATCGCCAGATCAAGGCGATTCAAAAGTTGATTCAGACGGGGATGCGGATACTCGTTCAAATCGGGAATGGCCAGAAAAGAACCGATGCGAAACTGGCCGAGTTGGCGGAGTCCCAGAAAAGGACGGACGGGAAACTGGCGGAACTGGTGGATGCGCAACTGAAGACGGACCGAAAACTCGACCGTTTGATTGAGGCTTTGCACAAGCGGTCGTCAAACGGCCGGCGGTGACCGGCCTACCAAACAATCAGTCGTTTTAAACCTTGGGAGCAGAGTTCGAGGGCGGAAGCTTCCTCACCCACAGGAATCCGTTCAATCCGGCCTTTTCCCCATGGGCGCCAGCGTGAGAGGAAGCGCGGCGAGGGATAACCGACAAAGATGCTGAGCAGCGGGACGGCGCAGGCCGCAGCAACGTGCTGGCCGGCGGAATCGTAGCCGACGTAAAGATCGCTTCGGGCGATGGCGGAGGCGAACCCGGCGAAGGGGCCGCGGAAGGTGCGCACGCGGCCATGCGGCGCGCGGCAATTCGCGACGGCGCGTGCCACACGGTCGGCTTCTTCGCCGCCGGCGCCTTCATCGATCAACACGTACGCTCCGGTTTTCACGACACGCCGCAGGAGCTGCTCTTCGAAGGGAGCGGCAACGCGCTTGGCGGGATTGTCGCCCACGCCGAGACTCATGGTGACGAGCGGACGGCCCGGGATTTCGGGGGCCACGGCGGGTGCAATCCAGGGCGTGGCATCGGGAACGGCGAGAGTCTCGTACGCCCAGCGCGCCGCAAGCACGGGCAGCGGATCATCGCCATCGCCGCCATAGGCGCGGCTTTCGAAGAAGCGGTAATTCTCTTCGGGGCAGACGGGCAGCAGACCGAGCTGCGTCAAGCGCGAGTCGGGATCGAGCACGATGGAATCGGGCTGGCTGAGCAATTGCCGCAGGTCGTGCCAAGGCGCCAGGCGTTCGGCCACGCTGCCGGAGCGCAGGTGAGGAACAGCCGCGTGCTCGATGCGCGGATCAGCGGCGAACAATTCCCAGGATTTTCGGCTCCCTGTGAAGATGATGCGCGCGCGGGGGAAACGGCGTTTGGCGGCATCGAGCACAACGCTGGTGATGGCGACGTCGGCACCCAGGGTGACGCGGGAGAGGACGAAGACGGTTTTCGGATCGGCGGAGAAGGGGCGCGGCCGGCGCACGCGCTGGTAGCGGTGGATGAGATCGGAGGCACGCAACTCGGGAATTGCCTGCTCGATCAGTTCGGAGAACATGGCGGCGTAGACGTCGCAGAGGCGCGGCTCGAACAGGTCGGCCAGGCGCTCGATGACGATTCGGAACAGCGAGTCGGAGCAGGCGGGAGAGGCGAGTTGACGGAGAAGATCGTCCGGCCAGCGTGCGCCGTTCAGGCAGCAGGCGAGCAACTCGGCTGCCAGATCATTACACGAAGTACTTGCCAATGATGAGGTCCAGTTTCTGGCGCGTGGATTCGGGCACGAGGCTGCGGTCGGTGATGATGGCGTGCGCCAGCGCCGAGCCACACTTGCATGTGCGCTCAGCGGGCATCGCGGCCACGGCGGCCGCCACCACCTTCGCGGCGTTTTCCGCATTCTTGTGCAGATTCGCGAGGATGTCGGTGACGGTAACGGCGTCGTGTTCCTCGTGCCAGCAATCGTAGTCGGTGACCATGGCGACGGTGACGTAGCAGACCTCGGCTTCGCGGGCGAGCTTGGCTTCCTGCAGATTGGTCATGCCGATGACGTCCATGCCCCAGCTTCGGTAGACGTTGGACTCGGCCTTGGTGGAGAACGCAGGGCCTTCCATACAGAGATAGGTACCACCGTTCTTGGCGTGGACGCCGGAGCCGCGCGCGGCCCGGCAGACCAGGTCGGCGAGCTGTGGGCAGACAGGATCGGCGAAGCTGATGTGGGCGACTAGGCCGTCGCCGAAAAAAGTGGAGGCGCGTCCGCGCGTGCGATCAAAAAACTGGTCGGGAATGACGAATTCGAGCGGGTGATGCTCTTCTTTGAGCGAGCCGACGGCGCTGAGCGAGACAATGCGCTCGACGCCGAGCGATTTCATGCCATAGATGTTGGCGCGGAAATTCAGCTCCGAGGGCATGATGCGATGCCCGCGGCCGTGACGCGCGAGAAACGCCACGGGCTTGCCGGCCAGCGAACCCACGACGTAGTTATCCGACGGCCAGCCCCAGGGCGTGTCGATGTTGACTTCGCGCTCAACTTCGAAGCCGGGCATGGAGTAGAGGCCGCTGCCGCCGATGATACCGATTTGAGCTTGATGCAATGTGTCAGTCTCCGGGAAAAAGGGCGAATGCCTATTCTACTGGTCTTGGATCAACTCCAGCAGCACGCCGCCGGTGGAAGCGGGATGGACGAACACGTAGCGATGGCCGCCGGCGCCGGTTTGCGGATCGTTGAGCAGGCGGGCGCCGGCCGCGCGAAGGCGCTCCACAGCGGCGGCCAAATCGGGAACGCGCAGAGCCACGTGATGGAGTCCTTCGCCGCGCTTGGCGAGAAAGCGGCCGATGACCGAATCGGGATCGACCGGTTCCAGCAGTTCAATGCGCGGGCCGCCGGCGGGCAACATGGCGACGTGCACTTTCTCATGCGGCACGGTCTCGCGCATCGAGACCTGCATGCCGAGCTGGTCTTCGTAGAAGCCGAGAGCGGCCTCGATGGACTTGACGGCGACGCCAAGATGATCGATCGAGAAGCCGGACTTGGGCCTGGGAACTTGTGATTTCGCGTTGTGGCGACGCGCGGCGTAATCGTCAACAGCTTCAAGCACGCGGTCAACACCGGCGGCTTCAGTGGCTACGGTTTTGATGATCGGCGGGGCCCATCCATCTGGGCGCGTGCCGAGCGTCAGCAGGGCCTGGATCTCGTGCTCCACGCGGTCGGCGCCGGGATGATCGGCTTTGTTGATCACGAAAATATCGGCGATTTCCATGATGCCGGCCTTAATGGCCTGCACGTCGTCGCCCATGCCGGGAACCAACACCAGTACGGTGATAGCGGCGACGCTCGCGATTTCGACTTCGTCCTGTCCAACGCCAACGGTCTCGATCAGCACATAGTCTTTGCCGGCGGCGTCGAGCAGTAAAGCCAGATCGGCCGTGGCGCGAGCGAGTCCGCCGGATGCGCCGCGCGTCGCAAGCGACCGGATGAAGACACCGGGGTCGCTGTGGTGATCCTGCATACGGATGCGATCGCCCAGAATCGCGCCGCCAGAGACGCGGCTGGTGGGATCGACGGCCAGAATGCCGACCGTTTTCCCCCGGCGGCGGATGGCGCGGGCCAGGGCGTCCACCAGCGTGCTCTTCCCAGCTCCCGGCGGTCCCGTGATTCCGGCCACGATGGCGTGGCCGGCCCGCGGAGCAAGCTCGCGCAGTAAACTCGCTGCTTCGGGCGCCTGATTCTCGATGGTTGTTGCGGCGCGGGCCAGCGCGCGCACGTCACCACCGGCAATGTGGTCTATCCAATCCGGCATCAGTCTTTCAACAGTTGGCGTGCGATCACTAAGCGTTGGATCTCGCTCGTCCCTTCGCCGATGGTGCACAGCTTCACGTCGCGGTAGAACTTCTCGACGGGATAATCCTTGATGAAGCCGTAGCCGCCGTGAATCTGCACCGCTTCATTGGCGATGCGTACTGCGGCTTCAGAAGCGAAAAGTTTCGCCATGGCGGATTCGCGCGTCACGCGCCGGCCCTGGTCCAGCATGGAGGCAGCGCGATAGATGAGCAGCCGGGAAGCGTCTATGTCCGTCGCCATATCCACCAGCTTGTGCTGGATGGCCTGGAACTCGGAAATGGGCCGGCTGAACTGACGGCGCAATTTGGAATATTTGAGCGCGGCATCGTAGGCGCCCTGCGCCATGCCCAGGGCGAGCGCGGCGATGGAAATGCGGCCGCCATCGAGTGTCTTGAGGCTGTCGACAAAGCCTTCGCCCTGCTTGCCGAGCAATTGCGATGCAGGCAGCCGGCAATTCTCGAAAATCACTTCGCCGGTGGCACTGGCGCGGAGGCCGAGCTTGTTTTCCTTCTTGCCGGTGCGAAAGCCGGGCGTATCTTTCTCGATGATGAACGCCGAAATTCCGTGCTGCGCACCGGCGCGATCGGTGACGGCCATGGCGACACAGACATCGGCGTAGTGCGCATTCGTGGTGAAGGTCTTCGCTCCGTTAAGCACCCAGCACTCGCCGTGGCGCACGGCAGAGGTGCGGGTTCCCGCAGCGTCAGAACCGGCTTCGGGCTCAGTGAGCGACCAGCACCCGATCCATTCGCCCGTGGCGAGCTTGCTCAAATAGCGGCGGCGCTGCTCCTCAGTGCCCGCTTTGTAGATGTGATTGCTGCACAGAGAGGTGTGCGCGGCGACGATGATGCCCACCGAGCCATCCACGCGCGAAAGCTCCTCAATGATGATGGCGTACTCGACGTAGCCCAGGCCCGCGCCGCCGCACTCTTCGGGAAAGATCGAGCCCATGTAGCCCAGGTGGCCCAGCTTCTTGACTACGTCGAGCGGAAAGATTTGCGCTTCATCCCACTCCATGACATGCGGGGCGATCTCGGCTTCGGCAAATTCGCGCACGGCTTTACGCAGGTGGATTTGCTCCGGAGTGTAGTCGAAGTCCACGGGTTCTCAGCGAATCCTCTAGTATCGTATAGGAGAGTGGCGGCTTGCGATGGCCAATCTTCAATGCCTGCTTCGAACGATCGCCGGGCTCAACTCATATCTCTGTAGCTGCGCGGACAATTAGGGGCCGCTCGTCGATGGTGCGATTAGAAACTGCGTAAGTGGCTGCGACTCAAAGTGACGCCGATGGAACCAACATCACAGTGATGCGACCCGGGTGCTCTTCCAGGTACGAGAGAAGCCGGGGACCGGCTGGGATTACGGCAGCCTACTCGCCGGCCGGAGCCGCGCGAGTTATTCTGGAGCGTTTCGATACGATGAGAAGACATCGTCGCATCCCGGGCCTGTGCTACGTTGTCAAGTTGCACGATGCCGCCAAAAGCGCCGCGTAAGAATCAGTCCAGAAAGAAGGACCGGAAGGTCCACGCGACGGCCGTTGAGCCGCCACGCAGGAGGCCGGGTGCGCTGTGGGCGGCGATGATAGCCCTGTGCGTCATCCTTTTCTACTGGGTCCCGCTGACCTCTTCGGCGGCCAGCATCCACTGGGATGCCGCTGACATGCACTATCCCCTGCAGAAGTACTTCTCCGACCACATTCGCTCGGGGCGACTACCGTTCTGGACGCCGTACATTTTCTCAGGGTACCCGTTCTTAGCCAACCCGGAAGTCGCTGCTTTCTATCCGCCACATTGGCCTTTTTTTCTGTCCGGCGTGTCGCCACGGGCCATCCAGTGGGAGCTTGCCCTACACGCATTTCTGGCTTGCTTCGGAGCTTGGCTCCTGATTTCGCGTCTGGTCGCGGACCGAGCTGCGTCGGTGATGGGTGCCTTTGCCTACGGTCTGTCAGGATTTTTCGCCGGGCATAGTTCACACGTCGGGTTGTTTTCGGCCGCTGCAGGTCTCCCCTGGCTGCTCGTTTGCTTCCATGAGGGTCTGGAATCCGGACCCCTGCTGTACACGGTCCTTGGCGGTCTGACGGGAGGAATGATGATTCTCGCCGGGTACGTCCAGACCGCCCTGTACGCATTCGCGGCACTTGGACTCTACGCGCTGGCCTCGATTTACCGGATGCCTAAGCGCTGCGGGCGCGTTTTAGCGATCGTCGTCGGCATGTTCGCCATAGCGGTATCGGTGGCAGCGGTCCAGATCCTCCCTGGCCTCGAGTTGACCAGGCGTTCGATCCGCGCCGCATACGACTTCTCCCGGAGCGGCCAGGGATCCTTGCATCTGAGCGCACTCTCAACGCTTTTCGCGCCGAATGCCCTGGGCGCGATCTCGGGCCCGTACACAGGTCCCTCCGACATCACCCAGTATTATTTCTATGCAGGTTTTCTCTTGGTGCCGCTGGCCGCGGTTGGCGCGGCAAAATCGCATGTGCGCCTCCCGGCCCTGGCCCTGATCATCCCGGCGGTCTGGTGTATGCTCGGTCCCAGCGCGGGGCTCTATCGTCTCAGCGCATTGCTGCCCGGCTTCGGCAAGGTACGCGCCCCCGTCCAGGGTTGGTTTGTCGTGGCGTTGGGATTGGCTCTCCTCGCTGCCGCTGGGTTCGCGTGGATCGTTCAACGCTGGAGATGGCCTTATCTCGCGCCGCTGCTGATCGCTGTCACGTTTGTCGATGTTTGGTATTGGAACTCACTGGTGAACCCTCTAGCCTATGGGCACGCGAGCTTCGATGAGTTGTACGGCAATGCGGAAGAGTCCACACGCCTGTACATTGCATCGTCGGTGCCGCCGCTGAGCCGTCTCGACGCGCCCAGGACCCTCACCGCCCTCGGTCCGCTCGACCACCCTTTGGATCTCCACATGGAGACTACATACGGCTACTTCGCGCTCGAGCTGGCCGCGTATGACGATTACACTAACGTCATGCAACGGAATTCCAAGCTCCGCGATGGTCTGAATGTTAGCTTCTTTCTCGCCCCCCGGCAAGGCCGTCTTCAGCCGAACCCAACCATGCTGCCACGCGCATACTTCCCCACGTCTCTCGTCGATGCGGCAAACGCCGGCGAGTCGCGCAGGCTATTGGAAACCCTGGATCCCCCCGTCCGATCCGTCGTGCTCGGCCCTCATCCACCGATTCAGCAGGACGCCGGCGCCACGGCGACGGTCCGGTCGTACGACGAGCAAGGGATGCGGATCGACTATCGCGCAAAATCGCCCAGTCTTCTCCGCCTGAGTGTGCCGTGGTTCCCGGGCTGGCATGCGAGGATTGCCGGACAAGAGTGCCCAATCGTGCGCGTGGATCATGCTCTGATCGGCGTGATCGTGCCGGCGGGCGATAGTGAGGTGGAGGTTCGTTTCGCCTCCAACTATTTCGGAGTGGGGCTGGCGATCAGCGCCGTCGGACTCGCGTGCGCTTCATTCCTGGCGGTATATGCCGTCTGCAAACGAGACCCTGCGTTCTGGAAAGCGGGCCGCCACTCCATAACGCCAGGGTCGCAGCATGACGGGGCATTGACGTGACGGCTCAATGTCTTAGGCCCGGCCCGGCAAACCTGCCTGGCGGCGCACCGGCCCCACGGGCAGGCAGTGGTGCGTGTCGGCGGGTCTTGGCAGTTGCAGCAGTCGCTTTCGTATGACGCGGTGATCCGAAACTCGACCTGGATTGAACTGCGAAAGGGAGAACCTGTTGCCGGACTCGACTTTTACGCGCTACCCACTGCGAACGATCGCCGGGCTCAGTATTTCCGTGCTGCTTTCGCTTTACGGTGCGCTGCAATTTTATGGCGAACAACGAAAAACGGACCGGCGTCAGCCCGACCCTTACAAGCTGATCGACCAGGAGCGGCGGTTTGCGCCAGTGCGGGAGTTCGTGCCGCCCAACGCGCGGGTGGGTTATGTATCCGACCTGGCGACTGACCCCGCGCTGTTGTTGACCGCACAATACGCGCTTGCCCCGCGGATGATCGTCAAGAATCCCACGTCAGAATGGGTCATCGGCAACTTTGCGCGGCCGCAGGACTTTGCGATATATGCGCGCACCCACGGGCTCATCCTGGTGAAAGAGTTTCCCGACGGCGTGATTCTGTTCCGGAGACCCCGGTGATGCTGCTCGTACTCCTGGTGACGCTGGCGCCGCCGATCGTGATCGGCTCTCTCCTGGCACGAACCTTCTTGCCTGCCTACCGGCCGGCGCTGGTTGCATGGTTGCTGAATGTTTCACTCGGGGCGGGCCTTGGCGTCGGGGTGCTGTCGCTTCTCTATTTCTTAGTGAAGCTGCTATTGGGGCCGTCGAGCATTGTGTACGGTGCTGTGGAGATCACGGCGCTCTTGGCATCCGCCGGAGCATGCCGGGTTATTCGGGACCGGGCCGTAGTAGGAGAAGAGCCAAGGCGGCTCGCCGGGTGGCTCTGGTTGCTGCCGGTGGCCACGGGGGTGTGTCTCATACTTGCGGTGGCGCAGTTCGCCGACAGTTCTGCCGCGTCGCCCTACGGAAACTGGGACGCCTGGTCCATCTGGAACCTCCGCGCGAAACTTCTGGCGCAGCCGAATGCCGCGTGGAGAGATGCATTCTCGCCCGTTCTGAATCAACAGGCCGGCGCCGGCGCAACCCACGGCGACTATCCGCTGCTGCTCTCCGCATACATCGCGCGATGCTGGAGCCTCACGAGTTCCATCGGCGACGTCACAGCGCCCATTGCCGTGGCAGGGTTATTCTCCCTGGCGACCGTAGGGCTGCTGATTGGCGGACTGGCCATTCTGCGCGGTTGGACCACCGCGCTCACCGGCGGGATCATCTTGTTGGGTACGGCGGAATTCCTGCACAACAGCGCCTGGCAGCTTGCCGATGTACCAGTGGGTTTCTTCTATCTTGCCGCGTTTGTTTTGTTTCTCCTTCTGGACGCCGCCGGCGGAGCCAGACGCGTGGCTGTGGTGGCGGGAATCGCGCTCGGATGTGCGGCGTGGACTAAAGATGAAGGCATGTTTTTTGCCGTGTTCGCGATGCTGGCGCTGACTGCCTGGCAGATGCTATCGAAGCCGGGAGCCCGCCTGCGAACGCTCGCGTTGTTGGCCGCTGGCGCTGTGCTTCCCTTGGCTGTAAGCATCTACTTCAAGATTTTCCTTGCGCCGCAGGGAATCTGGGCTCCTCTCACGCTGTCGGCGGCGGCAAGCAGACTTGTTGACGCATCGCGCTACGCCCTGATTTTCGGCGGTCTCTGGAATGAATGGCTGGATCTGGGCAGGGGCATCGCTCACCCGGCGCTGTGTCTGGCGGTGCTGGCCGCATGCCTCGGCGTATCCCGCGAGTGGCTGCGAAGGCCGGGCGTGCTGGCCGCGTGTGGCTTGTTGCTGGCTATCACCACTGCCTATTTTTTTTCATACGTGGTCACGCCCCTGGAATTAGCCTGGCACTTGAGCACCTCGGCCGGACGCCTGATGGTGCAGCTTGTTCCAGCGACAATTTTCCTGGCGTTGGCAGTGTGCCGCAGCGCCGAGGAGACCGCGCTTCCCATCGAGGAGCCGAAGAGGGCTGTTCGGGCCGGCAAGAAGAAGACCAGGCGCGCGCCAACGGCGAAGCTTGGGCGTTGAGCGGCCGCCCTCTGCGACAATGTCCTGTGCATGTCTGCGAAATCCTACCGGATGAGCGCCCAGGTTTTGTTAGTCTTGCTGTTCGCCGTGTGCGTGTACCGGGCCTTCACGCAATCGATCGTGTATGACGAGGCCTTGACCTGGCAGCTTTACATCCTGGGCCCGGTCAGCAATATTTTTCGTGTCTTCGATGCCAATCACCATTTTCTGAACTCGCTGCTGGCTCGAATTTCGACCTCGATTTTCGGAGTCTCCGAGTGGTCGATGCGGCTTCCGGCGCTGGCTGGGGCAGCGCTGTATTTCACCGCTTGTTACCGGCTGGCCAGAACCGCATTTGGCGACGGCTTCACCATGCTGCTGGCCGTGGCATTGGCCACGCTGAATCCCCTGGTCTTGGATTTCATGGTAGCGGCACGCGGATACGGCATGGCGCTGGCGCTGTGGATGTGGTCGGCCGCATTGCTGCTGGAAGCTTTCTCGCGGCAGAGCTCGAAGCCGTCTCACATGGCCGTCGCTGGCGTAACGGCCGCGCTATCAGTGACGGCCAACCTCACATTCGTGCTGCCTGCGGCGGCGCTGGCCGGATTCACGCTCTATTTCGCGCGTAACCGTTCCACCTCGCCGGCTGACGCCCCGGAAGGGCCTAAGAACCTTCGGAGGCAGGCGCACTCGAGCCGCAAAAAGAGAAAAGCCGCGCCGGCGCCTCAAGGCACAAAGCCGGGCCCGGCACCCTGGATCTGGTTCGCACTGGGAGCCGCTGCCATCGCGATCTTGTTCT
>JASHOO010000243.1 GCA_030041035.1 Bryobacteraceae bacterium
GTCATCGATCGATTTCGAGAACGTATAGGCCGCGAGGAAAGTCAGATTACCAGCCTTGTGCTCGACGGTGACCTCTCCTGCATTGTAGTTCGAATTGGCGATATTCGCGGTGTACGTATTGAATCCGGCGAATGCCGGGGCCGGCAGGTTGGTTCGGGTGCCGTAAACGATCGTGCCGTTTGGCAGGGTGTAGGGGACACTTTCGCCGCCGGGCCCGCAGGTGGGGGTAGCGCCTTCCGCATTGAGCTGCTCGCAAAGCGCCGGGCTGCCGGGATTGGCGTCATATTGCGAAATGAGCCGGTGGCCCTGTGTCCCGACGTAAGCAAGCGTCAGCACCGTGGATTTAGTGAGCTCGCGCTGGATCGAAAAGTTCATGTGCTCGGCATAGGGAAGACGGTTGTGGATGCTGTAGCCGGGGGAAAACGTGATGGGCTCGTACTGCGCGTAATTGAGCGTCTTGTTGGCCGGACTGCCTGGGACGGGGAAAGTGAACGGGAACCGCTGGCCGATCGATTGGCCAGTCTCCGCATCCACCCACGGCTCGTTGAGCTCCACGGGGACGGAGCTGGACCAATACAGGCCGAAGGGAGCGTCGCCGACTTCGTAAAACAGGTTCAGGTCTTCGATCGAGGTGTAATAAATGCCGTAAGCGGCGCGAATGCTGCTCTTGCCGGGGCCTCCGAAGATCTTGCGCAGAATCCCATCGGTGAAATTGGGCGAATAGGCGAGGCCGGCCCGGGGAGCAAAATTGTTGTATCGCGTCGGAGCGAGCGTGCTGGGAATGCCGGGATCACCCGGAACCACCCAGCCGAGCGGAGCCGTTGGGAATTGCGTGGATTGCTCGCCGGGCACGATGGTCTCGATTTTGCCTTGCGTATCGTACCAGGGCATGCTGACCTCCCAGCGCAAACCCAGGTTCAGCGTGAGATTTGGTTTTACCTTCCACGAGTCCTGAAAGTAGGCACCGCCATAACGGGTCCGGGAATCCAGGAACTGCATGCTGCACTGGGTGTAGCCGCCGAGCCCGGTGGGCGCTCCCAGCAAGTAGTCGGCGAAGTCCACGCCGGTGATCGTACCGTCAAATACAAAGTTGCCGTTCGGTGAGCAAACATTGCGTTCGTTCACTTGGAGGTAGCGGAACTCGCCTCCGACTTTCATGGTATGGGGCCCCATGATTTTCGAGAAGCCGTCGGTCAGCATCCAGGTGTTGTCCGGCTGGCCAGTCGAGAGTGTTGGCTCCCCCACCGTGAAGCCCAGTTGCGAGAAGGAGAGCGGCGGCAGGTATTGCGGAAAACCTGCGGGACCCGAGGGTACGATCCCCAGTGAGCCCACGCCGGTGACGAAACCGAGCGAGGACAGGCTCTCAAACGTGCCTGCCGGTTTGTCGGTGTCGGTTGCGGTCCGGAAAAAACTGACGCGAGCTTCGTTGACCATATTTGGCCCCAGCGTCTTGGTATTGCTCATGACGATCTGCTGGGCCCGCGTAGGTGTGATAGCGGGGAATCCGGGTACGCTGGAGGCAGGCAGGGCGCTATAAACGTTGGAGTTGTCGAAATGGTAATACCAGGACCAGTTACCGGTGGTCTGGTTGACGAAGTCCGCGCGCTCGCCGATCTTGTCGTCTCTCACCGTGTTGTTCTGGCTGGAGTTCGCGTAAAGACCGGCGGCCGGATTGAGATTTGGCAACGGAATGTAAGACAAAGTGCCAACGGTTGCCGGATTCCAGGCCCGCTGCGGAATTGCTCCGCCCGGAAAAACGCAATCGGACGTCAGAGTGCATCCGGCAAAACTATATGGCTCGCCGACATTCACGCCATAACCCAGTTTCTGCGAAAGTTGCTGAGCCCAGTAGGCGCCGTCCACCGTGGTGTTCAGGCTCGCGGGATCGAATTGCCCGGCTCGCTCAGCGGGTGTGGGCAGATCCACGATGCCCGTGCTCGCGCCTTGAACCTGGCGCGTCCCTTGATAATCGGTGAACCAGAACAGGTGGTTCTTCCAAGCAGGACCGCCTGCCGTGTAACCGAACTGATTCCGCTTGAGCGCAGCCTTGGTAGGATCGAAGAAACTGCGGGCATCCATGTCGCTGTTGCGCAGAAACTCGAAGACATCGCCATGGAACCCATTGGTTCCCGATTTGGTGATGGCGTTCATCACCGCGCCGCTAAACTTTCCGTATTCCGCATCAAAGCTGTTGGTGATGAGCCGGAATTCCTCGACCGAGTCGAGATTGGGCACCAGTCCGGCGCCCAGGTCGCGGCCCTCGCTCACGTCGCCGCCGTTGACGAGAAATGCGTTGCCGGTTTCGCGCTGGCCATTCACCGAAATGTTGCCGGTGTTTGAGATATAGCCGGAAACGGGCCGGTCACCGCCGATAATGCCGGACGACATGGGCGCGACGCCGGCCTGCAAGCCCAGTAGATCGATGTAACTACGGCCGTTCAGCGGGAGCGCAAGCATCTTCTGGGACTCAATCACATCACCGAGCTGAGTGCTGGCCGTCTCCACCTGGACCGCGTTGGCGGTAACGTTGACCTCCTGCTGGACGCTGCCGATCTCCAGCGTGATGTCGATCCGCAGCTGGTCGTTTACCTTGACGTCGACGTCCGAAGTGGTGAACTGTTCAAACCCGGAAGCGGTCGCCGTCACGCGATAGGTTCCCGCTGGCAACGCCAGCAAACGGTACGACCCGTCCGGACCGGATGTTGTCTCTCGAGTCAGGTTGGTCTGAGCGTTGGTCGCAACAAGGTGCGCACCGGCCACGACGGCCTGGGTCTTATCACGCACCACGCCTAAAATGGAGCCGGTAACGTCGGCCTTCAGGCCAGACAAAGTGAGAAAGCTCAATGTGCTGAACAGCAGAACATGTCGCAGATACCTGAACAGCGGTTTCATGGATGACCTATTGCCTCCCCTCGCATGCGATGTCTTGTTTTTTCAAGCAATAACGAAGATGACGGTAGCGTTCACCTTCTACGAGGGCCCCTGAGCCCTTGCCGATGGGTCATGCCATCGAGCATTCGTTAACGTTCACGAACTTTCTGGGGGGATGCTAACACGTGATGGACAATCCGTCAAGTGCCCCTTTTGTACT
>JASHOO010000244.1 GCA_030041035.1 Bryobacteraceae bacterium
TCGTACAGGGAAAGGATCTGGCCGTCCACTTCCACGGCGTAGGGTACCAGCACCGCGTCTTCGTACACCCGCAGCATCCGCTCCGCCAGACTGCTTTTGCCGTTCCCCGCCGGCCCGTACAGGAAGATCGAAGATTGCTCGATCAGCGCGGGACCCAGTTGGTCGAGCAGAGTGTCCGGAACCACCATGTCGGAAAACGCCGCGCGCAGCCTGTCGCGGGTGATCTCCACCACCGTGGCCTGCATCCGCACCGCCGCTGAATAGGCCTTGAGCGAAACCGGTGCGGGCCCGGAATAACGGCTGATTTGGAAGCGCTCGGCCGCCGCTGTGCGCCCGCTCGCCGACAAAGAGATGCGATAATCATTACCCACCATCCCTTTGACTTCAATCAGTTGCTGTTGCCGCAAACTCGTGAACACCGCGTGCACCACCGGCACCGGTAGTTTCAGCATGTTGCCGAGATTCTGGAGGCTGCTCGTGCTTTCCACCGCCAGGCGCCGGAGGATCAGGTCGGTCACCAGCCCGATGGGCAGGTCGAGGCCGTCCAGGTCGCGCGGTACAGGCGGACAAAACAGCCATTGCTCTTCACCGAGAAGCGCCATATCTCCTTTTGCATCTATCGGCGAAATGGAGCGTGAAGTTTATCCACGCCCGGGCGGCCGCTGCCGTCATACCTTTGTGCGCCAGCTCGCGCTGTTTGTCCTGCTTGTGGCAGCTTGGCCGTCCCCCAGCCTGCGCGCCGCCGACGAAGCCGCCAAGCTCTACGAAGAGGGCCGCAAAGCCGAGCGGGCCGGTCACATCGTCCAAGCCTATCTGCTCTTCTCTCAGGCGGCCGCGCTGGAGCCGGACAACCAGTTCTACTGGATCAAGGCCCAGGCCATGCAGGCCCGCGCCGCCCTGGAGTCTCCACCCAAACCCCCGGCCTCCGAAACTGCCAAGAACGAAGCCCCGCCGGCTGCTTCTTCGCCATTCGACGGCCTGACCGCAAAGGATCTTGCCGCCGAGCGGGATCTCCGGCCGCCGGTCGAACTCCAGCCGGCGTCCGGCCAGAGGGATTTTGATCTCACCGGCGATGCCAAGTCCCTCTGGGAGAAGGTAGCGCAGACTTTTGCCCTGGATACGGTGTTCGACGGCGACTATCCATCCGGCCCCAAGCTGCGCTTTCAACTGACAAACGTCGATTACCGCGGCGCGCTGCACGGCCTCGAGGCGGCCACCGGCTCGTTCGCCATACCGGTCTCGAAGCGGCTGATCCTGGTGGTGAAGGATAGTGAACAGAAGCGCAAGGACGTAGAACCGGTGGAAGCCGCCGTGATTCCCGTTCCGCAGGCTGCCACTACCCAGGAGCTTACCGAGATCGCGCAGGCGGTGCGGCAGCTCTTCAGCCTCGAGCACGTGGCTTTCGATACGGCCGCAAAAAAGGTGGTGTTGCGCGGCCGCGATTCCCTCATCGAACCCGCGCGCCTGCTCTTTGAAGAGATGTTGCGCAACCGGGCGCAGGTGAGTGTGGAAGTCCAGTTAATCGAAGTCGATTTCAGCTCCTCGCTCGCGTATGGTCTCGATCTGACGCCGACCATCCCTCTGACCTATCTGAACTCGATCCTGAACAGCCCGATTCTGATTCCCTCGGGCGCCACCGGCATACTCAGCTTCGGCGGAGGAATGACGCTGTTCGGCATCGGCATCGCCTCCACCAGCATGATGGCCCAGTTAACCACCGGCGACACTCGTACACTTTTCAAGAGCGTACTCCACGCAGTCGATGGCACCGCTACCAGCATGCATGTCGGTACCCGGCTGCCCGTGCTCACCTCCGGTTACTTCGGCCCGGCAAGTTTCTCGCAGGGAGGCACGGTCTACACGCCGCCTCCCTCGTTCACCTTCGAGGATCTGGGCGTCGGCCTGAAGGTTACGCCGCACGTGAATGGCATCGAGGAAGTGACTCTGGAGCTGGAAACCGAGTTCAAACAGGTCACCGGTCAGAGCCTCAACGGCATTCCAATTATTTCGAGCCGCAAATACACCTCGTCCGTGCGCCTGCGCGAAGGCGACAGCGCCGTGGTCGCCGGCCTGCTGACCTCGGATGAAGCCCGGAGCATCAGCGGCGTTGCCGGCCTGGCGCAAATACCCGGCTTGGGCGGGCTGTTCCGGCTGACCAACAAGAGCCTGCAAACCTCCGAGGTGATCCTGGTGATCAAGCCCAGCCTGCTCAATTTGCCCCCCGACGAGCTGCCCACCCCGGCCATCTTTACGGGATCCGCAACCCGCCCCCTCACGCCGTTATAACCAGCGAACAAACGACCGATCGCTCAGAGCCTTTTTCCCTGACAACGTGAGCCGCGTCATGGAAGCAGGATTAGTGCGCATCGTGTCCTTTCTCTTCCCAAAGTTCAATGCGATTGCCCTCAGGGTCGGACAAGTGAGCGAATCGGCCGTAGGGATAATCTTGCTGGTCGACCTCAACGGCGATCCCGGCTGCGCGTAACTGCGCCACCATCGCATCCATGTTTCGAACACGAAAATTCACCATCCACTGTTTGGTGACGTCGCCAAAGTAGGTGGTCTTCTCCGGGAATGGCTGAAACGCGCACGCTCCGGCTTCTTGTCGCCATGGCTGATCGCCGGCCTGTGAGGGAACAACACCGACGCCAAGATGGTCGGAGTACCACTTGGCGAGAACTTTGGGCTCCTTCGCCCTGAAGAAAAGACCTCCAATGCCTGTCACTTTTTCCATAACCGCCCCCTCTGATCTGATCGCTGCCGCCGCACCAACGGCTCCTAGAAAAATGCGCCGGGTAGTTTCGGTTGACATTGCAGCCTCCCGTCACCGTGATTGTATAAGAACGAGATTGAGAAGACGATGGCGCACTGCGCCGCGCACTCTTCGTTACTGAGCTTGTGCGGTTCCCACACGTCCACGGGAATCCGTCCACACCAATTCGCAGCATGGCAGTACAATGCCCGTTTGGAGGAAATCCATGTTCACCGCCACCGCCAACCTGATTCTTCCCAGCACAACGACCGGTTCGTTTCCGCGCCCGCGCTGGTTCGACGTGAGTATGTGGGGACGGCCCCTCGACACCTGCATGCTCGACGTCCGCTTCCGCGAGAAATTTCAAGACGGCATGGCGGTGCTCATCAGCGATCAGGAACGAGCCGGACTCGACATTCTCACCCACGGGGATCTGCACGTCGACGAGGACATGGCCGGCCGCGCCTGGCACCACTATCCCTTGCAGCGCTGGGCGGGCTTCGAAGGCGACCATTTGCAGCCGGAGGAAACCACCGCGCCCTGGCTCCACTATCCTCCCGGCACGCTGCTCAACGAGATCTACACCGGCTGGCGCTGGCCGCATGTGGTGGACAAGATCGAGCACCGCCCGCTCGATTATCCGAAGATCTGGCGCATTGCGCAGGGCAAAACGCGCAAGCCGCTCAAATTCGGGACGTGCTGTTCCCAGGTGATGGCGCTCTTTCTCGATATCCATACCCCTAAGTACAAAGACAAGCGCCAGGTGATCTGGGACATGGCGGTCGCGATGAACGAAGAGCTGCGTGCCCTCCGCGCGGCCGGCTGCCGTTGCATGCAGATCGAGGAGCCCACTTTCCACTTCATGGCCAATACCTACGGCAAAGATCACGACGAGGTGAAGTTCATGGTCGATGCGTTCAACCGCGAAGTGGAAGGGCTCGACGATGTCGAGCTCTGGATCCACACCTGCTGGGGAAACCCCAACATGCAGCGCGTCATGGAAGACACCAGCTACGCGAATTCGCTCGAGATCTATCTGGAGCGCTGCCGCGGCGACGTCTGGACGCTCGAAATGAAGGACCGCAACCAGAAGGACATCGAGCTGTTCGCGCCCTTCAAGAATGATCTGAAAAAGAAGATTGCCATCGGCGTGGTCAGCCATCGCGCCCTGCAAGCCGATCGGCCCGAAGACGTTGCCGCCGAGATTCGCAAGGCGCTCAAATACATTCCCGCCGAAAAGCTGATCGTCTCGAGCGACTGCGGCTTCGGCCGGCAGGGCTGCAATCGCGAGATTGCTTTCTACAAAGCCAGCGCCATCGCGCAAGGGTCCAATATCGTGCGCCGCGAGCTCGGTTTGCCCACGACGCCCGTGCCCGCCGCCGATCCCATGCTCCAGGTCGATGTGGTGCCCGGCCGTGGCTCAGCCGCCACATCCTGATCCGAGCCGCGCCTGCCATCCATCTGGCCGCTCATCCGCGAGAATAGTTCACTGGCGGCCAATATCCGTCCGCCTATAGAAATCCACTAGGAGGCCGCCTGCTTCTCATCACACAATGGAATCAATGGCTTATCGCGTCTTGGCGGCATGCACCTTCATTTTGTCCGGCGGTTTAACGGGTCTGCTCTTTGCCCAGGCAAACTCCGGAACCGTCCACGGAACCGTACTGGATCCTTCCGGGGCCGCCATTGTGGGGGCTAATGTGGTCATCCAGAACCCGGTTTCCCACTACAGCCGCGTTGCCACGACCGACGGGCAGGGCAAATTCGAGTTCGCTAACGTTCCCTACAACAACTACCACACGAGCGCGTCGGCCGCGGGCTTTAAGATCTCCGAACAGGATGTCGATGTCCGGTCGCCCATTGCGGTAGAGACCAGGTTTGAGCTCGCGATCGGCGCCGCTAGTACCACCGTGACCGTCGAGGGCGGCGAGGACCTGGTGGAATCTACGCCCACCACCCACACCGACATTGACCGCGGGATGTTTGAAGAACTGCCCCTCGAAAGCCAGTCTTCTTCGCTCAGCTCACTCGTCACTTTGGCCACGCCCGGCGTTTCGGCGGATTCGAACGGTCTGTTCCACGGGCTGGGCGATCATGCCTCCAACTCGTTTTCGATCGACGGCCAGCCCGTCACCGACCAGGTGAGCAAGGTCTTCTCCAATCAGCTTCCGGTCGACGCCGTGCAGTCCATGGAAGTGATCGAAGGCGCGCCGCCGGCCGAATATGGCGACAAAACCAGTCTGGTGATCGTGGTCACCACGCGCTCAGCTTTGGGCCAGACCCAGCCGCATGGCGACGTGACGGCCTCCTACGGCACCTTTGGAACCAGCAACGACGCGTTTGATTTCGGCTACGGCGGCAACAGCTGGGGCAACTTCATTTCCGCCAACGGCCTCGATACCGGCCGGTTTCTCGATGGTCCCGAATACCAGGTGTTTCACGATCACGGCAACCAGGAGAATCTGTTCGACCGCTTCGATGTCAGGCCCTCGCAGGACGACACCTTGAGTTTCAATCTCGGCTTTACGCGTTCCTGGTTCCAGACCCCCAACTCGTACGACGCGCAGGACGCGACCGCGTGGTCCGGTCTGGTGGTCAACAACAGCGGCCTGGGACCGAACGGCGAACCCGTGGGTCCCACCGACCAGCGTTCCCAGATCCGAACCTTCAATATCGCGCCCACCTGGACCAGGGTTCTGACCCCCAGCAGCGTGTTTACGCTTAACCTCTTCACACGGCAGGATCAGTACAATTACTATCCCAGCAACGATCCTTTCGCCGACCTGATCCCCAATCTCCAGCTCCAGACCATCGGCCAGAACCGCACGCTAACCAACCTGGGCGCGCGCCCCACCATCTCCTACGTTAAAGGCATCCACAACATCAAGGCCGGCATCGAGTATGAAGACACCATCCTGACGGAGAAAGACAGCTTCGGAATCGTGGATCCGAATTCGAACGCCGTCTGCCTGAACGCGGACGGCAGCCCATACACCAACCCGCTACTGACCAATCCGGCGAATTGTACGGGCCCGCTGACCCCGAATCCGAACTTCAACCCGCTGCTCGCCTGCTATGATTTGACCCGGACCGCCACCTTGCCGTCATCCGACGGCTGCCCGAACTCCACCAGCGGCCTTTACCACTTCTACGGCCACGCCAACATCCGCGAGCTGGCCGCCTTCATCGAGGACACCATTAGCAAGGCCAATTGGACTTTCAATCTCGGCCTGCGCTTCGATTACTACGACGGCATTGTCACCGCCACGCAGCCTGAGCCGCGCCTGGGCATCGCCTACAAAGTCAAGCCATCGAGCACCGTGCTGCGCATTTCCTACGCCCGCACGCTCGAAACTCCGTTCAACGAAAACCTGGTGCTTTCGAGCGAGGGATGCAGCAACCCCGTGATCAGCGCGCTCATGGCGTCAACCGTCAGCCCCTGCGTAACCAATGTTCCGCTGAGTCCGGGCTGGCGCAATGAATTCCACGCGGGCCTGCAACAGGCGTTCGGAAAGTTCCTGGTCTTTGACGGCGAGTATATCTGGAAGTACACGCACAAGGCCTACGACTTCAGCGTGCTCGGCGATTCGCCCATTACCTTCCCCATCGAGTGGAGCCGCTCCAAGATCCCCGGCTACGCCCTACGTGCCAGCGTCCCCAACTGGCATGGTTTCTCCGCATTCTTCGTGGCGTCACACGTAGCCGCGAGATTTTTTGAGCCGCAGGTCAGCGGGATCGGCGCCACTCCCCTCTGCTCCGCATCCACCGGCTGCGAGGTTTTCCGCATCGATCACGACGAGAATTTCAACCAGACCACCCACCTCCAGTACCAGCCGCTCAAGAACGGCCCGTGGATCGGCTTCAACTGGCGCTACGACAGCGGACTGGTGGCCGGCCCGGTGCCCTGCGCGGGCGGCGCCGATTGCCCCAACGGCCCCCTGGGTACCGATAGTATCGTGGACGTCTCGGCTCTTACGCCGGACCAGCAATTTGAAGCCGGCCTTTATTGCGGCAGCACACATGCCACTCCCACCACGCCCATCAGTCCCAACGACCTCTG
>JASHOO010000245.1 GCA_030041035.1 Bryobacteraceae bacterium
ACGCCGGTGGATTTGTCGAAGCCAAAGGTCAGATCTCCATCGGAGCCGCTGACGCCGAGGTCGAGAGATCCCTGGAAACTTGCCGAGACGTAGCCGGTGCTATTGGGGACCTTAACCCCGGAGAATAAACCTTCGTCAGCCAAGCTGGTCCCTGGGCTGGCGTTGACGCGAATAATCGCCTCGGCTTCAGGCGTAATGTCGATCTCCGGCTGGGCGCTTCCCAGTTGAAAATCGTGCGTGGCCTTGGCCTGAAAGCGGATGGGTTTGGTGGCGGCCTGGGTCAATAAATCGTCCTTCCTCGCAAGGAAATCAGGGAAGACGGCGAGATGCAGGAGCTCGGTTTTCAGGTACTTGATTAGGGAAGAGGGTTGGGAGAGGTCGACGTGGACGGTCTCGATGGGCTTATCGAGTTGATCAGTAATCGATATATCAGGCATAACGATCCTTTCGGTTTCTTGCATCATAACCGCAAAATGATCCGGTGTAACCAAATATTCGCCGTTCTTTTTGGCGCCAGATTTTGCGCTTTGTTTCGGCACAGGCTACTATCGATGTCCGGCAGATGTCTCCCGAGTGAGTCGTGCCCTATAAAGCTTTCATTTCATATAGCCATGTCGCCGATGCCAAGCTGGCGCCCGCACTACGGTCGGCACTGCGTCGCATTGGTACGCCGTGGTACAGGCGGGCACCGTTTCGAATTTTTCTGGATCAATCCGGACTTTCCGCGAGCCCCGCTCTGTGGACCACACTGGAGGCGGACCTGGCGCAAGCGGAATATTTTCTGTTGTTTGCGTCTACAAGCTCGGCGGGGTCGGCGTGGGTGGAACGAGAGCTGGATTGGTGGCTGACGCATCGTGGGTCTGAGAAAATCATCATCGTACTGACTGACGGCGAGATCGAGTGGCGCGGCAGCGACAACGATTTCGATTGGGAACGCACGACCGCGCTGAGCGGACGACTGCGCCGGCAGTTTCGAGAGGAACCGCTGTGGGTGGACCTGCGATGGGCACGGGACGAAACTAGGTTCTCGTTGCGAGCGCGGCGGTTTCGCGATGCCGTTTTGCAAATCGCGCCCCCGCTGTATGGAAAATCCAGAGAAGATCTCGATGATGCAGATGTGCGGCAGTACCGGTCGGCAAGACGCTTGGCGGCGATCGCGATCTTCCTGCTCGCAGCGCTGGCAATTGGACTCACGGTCGCGGCCCGGATTGAGCGCGAACAGCGGCGGATCGCCGGATGTCGCGAGTTGGCCGGTGAGGCGACTTCGTATCTAGACAAGCAACTCGATCTGGCGCTTTTGCTCGCGGTGGAAAGCTCCAGGCAATCCTGCATCGAAGGACAGAGCGTGCTCCTGAATGCCTTACAGTACCGGCCGCACCTCGCTGGTTTTCTCTTGGGCCATAGTGATGTAGTCACAACCATTGCGTATAGCCCAGACGGGCGCCTGCTGGCGTCGAGCAGTTGGGACCAAACTCTGCGCCTGTGGGACATGCAAAAACGGGCGCCGATGGGCCCGGTTTTGCAGGGCATGTACGGTCTGTCATTCGGTACCGACGGTACGCTGCTGGCCTCGGCCGATGGGGACCACGTCACTTTATATCGCTTGCCGGAAGGAAGTCCCGTCGGGGAATTGCGGTTTCGCGAAGGGTTTTACGTGGACCGGGTGGCCTTCAGCCCAGATGGCAAACTGCTGGCGACGAGCAACGATCCAACGGGCGTGGCCCCGGCCGAAGTATCGGTCTGGAATGCTTCGACCCGGCAACCGCTGGGCATAGAATTCCATGGACAGGCATTCGCCTTTAGCCCGGCCGGTCAGGTGATCGCTACCGAAGGCGAAGGTGGAAACACGGTTGAGTTGCACGACCTGCGAACACGACGGCTGGTGCATGCGCCGCTCGGAGGAAGTCACGCGCGAGTGATCTGCATGACTTTCAGCAAGGATGGGCGGAGAATCGCCGCCGGAACTCAAGACGGCTCCGTTGTTGTGTGGAATATCGAGGAGCGGCCGGCGGCAGCCAGGGTCCTCACGGGGCATCGTGCACGGGTGAATGCAGTGGGGTTTAGTCCGGACGGGAGCATGCTGGCTTCGGGGTCAGGAGACGGCAACATAATCCTCTGGGACACACAAAACTTGCAACCAACCGGTTCACCCTTAATAGAATCGGGGAAGCCAGTTTTCGACGTCGCATTTTCTCCCGACGGCCATACTCTCGTTTCCAATAGCGTGAACCGCGTGGTCATCTGGAACATGATTCAAGAGTGGCCTTTGCAACACGAGTTGCGACTCGAGAGCGAGCCGGACTCTGGTCTGAGGTTCAGTCCGGATGGGAAGGCCCTGGCTTCGATCGACACATACGGCACAGTCGCGTTGTCGGATGCGGAGACCGGGCGCACCCTGCTCGATTCGATCGGATCGCGCGTGACCAGCATTGCTTTCAGCCCAAATGGGGCGCGTTTCGCGACGGTGGGTTGGGACGGGCAACTCGCTTTTTGGGATCGGGCCACCGGTGAATCCAAAGGTGAGGTCGAGAGAACGAAATTCCGCCTGTTCAGCGTGGCATTCAGCCCGGATGGGCGGATGGTAGCCGCCGGCGGCGATTCCGTGATCTCGCTCTGGGACACGGCAATGCAACGCTGGATCTGGCAGGAGACAAATCGGCAAAGGGACCGCATCTGGAGTGTCGCGTTCAGTCGGGACGGCAAATTGCTGGCCTCTGGCGGAAACGACAGCTTCGGCCTTTGGGATGTAAGAACCGGATCAGCCGTGATGAACCCGATCACGACGGATAGCGATCCCAAATACTTGATGCAGACCGATGTTGCATTTAGCCCGGATGGGAAACTGCTCGCCTATCGCCAAGGCGGACGTGACATCGCCCTGTGGGACCTAGCGAGGAGACGCCCGGTGGGCCGGCCTCTATCCGGCCACCGGGGCACAGTGACCTCGCTTGGGTTCAGCCAGGACGGAAAACTCCTGGCCACGGGAGCAGCCGATCGAGCCGTTATACTTTGGGATGTTGTCACGCGCCAGCCGCTCGGAGCGATTGAGACAGGTTTCGAAGTACAGAGCGTGGCATTTCGGCCGAACAAAAATACGCTGGCAGTTTTGGGAGATAAGCGGCTGCTGGTTTGGGATACCGAAGTGGAGGCCTGGAGGGATACGGCTTGCCGGATAGCAAACCGTAATCTCTCGCGTGAAGAGTGGGGCAAATTCTTTGGATCCAAGGCCGAATATCGCGAGACCTGTCGCCTGCGCAATATCACGTCCGTTAGATAAACCGTGAACATCCGAAAGCGGGGAAGCCCACAAAATAACCCTTGCTTTTTGCTGGTGTTGCTGTATAATCCCCAGGAATTGTCTGAATTCGGAGGAGGGTATGGGCAAACGAATTCTTTTTTGCTCAGACGGCACGTGGGACAATTCCGGCAAGAATTCCAACGTCTACAAGATCTACAAGGCGATGCAAGTCAGCGCCGATCAAATCCCGTTTTACGACGACGGCGTTGGTTCTGACGGAACTCCACTCGATCGGCTGCTGGGCGGCGCATTCGGAACCGGATTATTCCAGAAGGTCAAAGACGCATACGCGAAGATCGCGCATGTATATGAGAAAGGTGATGAGATCTTTCTCTTTGGCTTCAGTCGTGGAGCATATACCGCACGAAGCATTGCGGGGATGATTGCAATTTGCGGCCTGCCGACGGCTAATTTCACCGATGAAATGGTGGAATCGGCTTTTGAGGCTTACCGTGATCAGACGAATCGGAGCAAGCTTCTGGCCGGCCTGAACCAATCCTGTGCCATGTTCGACGCGCAAATCACTATGGTCGGGGTGTGGGATACGGTAGGATCGCTGGGAATTCCATCGCTGGTTGGCGCTGTCGATCCAGTTCGCTACGGATTTCTGGATACCTCGCTGCATCCCGATATCCACCACGCATACCATGCGCTAGCCATCGATGAGCGGCGAGCAGAGTTTCCGGCGACACTCTGGACGTCGAAGCCCGCGGCGGGCCAGACGCTGGAACAAGTCTGGTTTACGGGGGTGCATTGCGATGTAGGCGGGAGCTATCCGGACGATCCGGATGGAACCGCGTTGTCGGACATCACGCTGGCTTGGATGATGAGCAAAGCGGCGGCTCTCGGCGCCGCATTCGACCCGGTGGTACAAGCGAAATACACGCTTCCGATCGATGCCAAGCATGCGCTGGACGACAAACACGAATCCTGGAGTCCCGTTTGGGCTTTTCCGAAGAGCCGGCCGATCGGCGCGGACGCCACTTTATCTACCAGCGTAGTAGTTCGGTGCCAACACGACGGCTCTTACCGTCCCAAGAACCTGAGCTTCTCAGATGCGGTGCAGGGCGAGGTAGCGGCGACTTACGTGCGCGCTGAAACCGTAACGCAACCGCCGGAGGCGGATAAACCGGCCGCGGCGGCAGCGGGAAAGTAGCGAGATGAAAAAGTTTTTGGTAGCGCGGTTACCAGT
Organism: Bryobacteraceae bacterium; assembly: GCA_030041035.1. Lineage (GTDB taxonomy): Bacteria > Acidobacteriota > Terriglobia > Bryobacterales > Bryobacteraceae > QHXW01. The sequence goes on from JASHOO010000245.1 coordinate 4,491, forward strand.
GTGCCTGTTGGCATGGCAACTCGCCGGTGCGGATGTCAATGCGGATGCCAAGCAGGAAGAAGCGCGGGAGCTGAAGGCCTGCGCCGAGATGGTTTTGGGCGGGCTGCGGAACATTGCGCCGACACGAGAAAAGCGTTTCGAGGCCAAAGTAAGCGAGGCAGTCGCGATCTGCCGCGGTGGGCAGCGAGCTTTGCAGTTCCGGCTCACGCCCTGGGTAGATTGGTCGAATTATTGGGGAACGGGCGACGTGGCGTCCTTGCCTACCGGCTTTATAGACAAAAAAGGCGCAACATTCCGCGGAGTTTCCGGCGCGTTGCTCGATTTGGAATACGAGCGCGTGGAACTAATCAAGTTCAACTTATTCGATAACAACGGCACCTGGCAAAACTATGTGACCGGGCAGAATGGCGTGGATGGAGGCGCCATCAAAGTCTGGCCGGAGATGCGTCTCCCCAAAGAGAATCCTAATTACCAAGCCGTCGGCGGAGATGGCCAGCAGGTTTGCAAGGGAGATCTGATCCGCGCGCGGACCGTGACCGGGATTTGCAACGACATTTTCAACCCACGGATGGGATCGACGACCACTCCTTTTGCGCGGAACGTTGAGTTTGAAACGACATTTCCGGACCAGGGACAGACGATCCTGACCAAGAATCGCCACGGCGACCGGCTCGGCCTGCTGACACCTGATCCGCAGGTAATCAGCCGCAAGCTGTTCACGCGCATCCAATCGAACCCGGCGGCTTGCAACGGAGGCTTTGGCCTGCCGGACGATTCGCCCGAAGCTAACTGCGATTACCAAAAAGCGCCGTTCTTCAACGTGATTGCCGCGTACTGGATTCAGTTCATGACGCACGACTGGTTCTCGCATATGGAGGATGGTCACAATGCGCCGGAATATATGGAGGTTGGCTGCAGAACGGAGCTGGTGAATAACGCCGAGACTCCGTTGACACCCGAAGAAATCGCCAAACTCGGATGCAGACCCAGCGATCGCGTGGATAGAGGTTACGTGCTCGATGATTTGCCGCCAGGTAAGTTCACTGCTGGGAACAGGGAGTATCTATCACGTGCCCCCAAGACATTTGCCAACAACAACACAGCTTGGTGGGATGCGTCCCAGATTTACGGGTTCGATGAGACCTCGCGCCGCCGGGTGAAGCGCGATCCCAAAGATCCTGCGATGCTGCTGCTCGAGCCCGGGTCCGCCGGCGGGAATTACTTACCGGTGCTGCAAGCGGCCGACCCGATGCAGCCTCAGTGGTCCGGGCAAGAGTCGGTTGCGTTTCCCGATAACTGGACCATCGGTCTGAGCTTTCTGCACAATCTCTTTGCCCGCGAGCACAATTCGTTCGTCGCGGAGTTCCGCAAACAAGCCTCACTCAAACCGAACGACGATAGCGGATTACGCAATCCTTCAGATCCGAAGCGCGTGATCCGCAACAAAGATGTCACTCCGGACGAGCTCTTCGAAGTGGCACGCCTGGTAGTCGCGGCCGAGATTGCCAAAATCCACACAACTGAATGGACACCGCAACTGCTGTACAACGAGCCGCTTTATAAAGGCATGAATGCCAATTGGAACGGCCTGTTGGGAACCGGCGATCCGGATGTTTCCAAAGCGCTCTCGAATCTGATCGTTCACGATTTTGGAAAATCCAAGGACGCCGAGAAGGCCGGCCAGTGGTACTCGGTTTTCGCGTCAGGGCCCGGCATATTCGGGTTAGGAAGCAAAGTGCCGCATTACGACATCACGAAGCCATCCGATGTCAATGGCGGGGTGAACCACTTTGGGTCTCCGTTCAATTTCCCAGAGGAGTTCATCACGGTTTACCGGCTCCATGCCTTGGTGCCAGATCTTATTGAGTACCGGGAACTGAGCCATCCGAACCAGATTACCCGCAAAGTTGCCGTGATCAACACGTTTGAAGGCAAGGCGACAAATGTGATGCGGTCGCACGGCCTCGCGAACTGGGCATTGAGTCTGGGACGCCAGCGGCTTGGGCTTTTGACTGCGCATAACATTCCGCAGTTTATGCAAAATATCACTCTGCCCAGGCTCGATACGCCGACTAAGCAGATTGATATCGCCGCGCTCGACTTGATTCGCGACCGCGAGCACGGGGTTCCACGCTTCAATGAGTTCCGACGCCAGTATGGCCTTCGGCAGTTAACCAGCTATGACGACTTCATGGATAAGACCATACCCACAGACTCGCCGGCTCATCAGCAACAGGCAGAATACGTCCGGCAGCTTCGTGAAGTGTATGGAACGCATGCCTGTAATGCGTCTAAAGTGATTACGGATGCACAAGTCAATGAAGACGGCTCACCGATCAATGACTGCCTGGGGCATCCGGACGGGTCAACCGTCGATAACATCGAAGATGTTGACACGGTGGTCGGGTGGCTATCCGAATTCACGAGACCTCACGGGTTTGCGATTTCAGAAACACAGTTTGTGGTGTTTATCCTTAACGCTTCCCGGCGTTTATTCAGCGACCGTTTTTTTACGTCGAGTTTCCGTCCTGAGTTTTATACCAAGCTCGGCGTTGACTGGGTCAATCACAATGGCCCTGGGTCCGAGATGATGGAGCAGGGCACACCGAACGGGCATAGGCAGCCCGTTTCCCCACTGAAACGCGTTTTGCTTCGCAATATTCCCGAGCTGGCACCGGAGCTCGCGACGGTGGTGAATGCATTCGATCCCTGGGCGCGCGATCGCGGCGAATACTACAGCATCGAATGGAAGCCGCGGCCCGGCGCTGAATCCGATCCCGCGTTTCGTCAATAAGCTTGAAATTGTTGGGAATTCAGGGTTCGTAATGGGTCGATGATGCCGGCCGGCTATCGACTGTCACAAATCATTCCAGTGCTACATGTCGCGAGACGCACTTGGAACGGTGTGAAGCGGAGTACCGCGTGTTCAGTTCAAGGTCCTTTTGCCTTATCGTCGCCAGTTTCTTGCTTCCTCTGCTGCAAAGCGGCAGGGCAGATAGAGCAAGGTCCCACTGATCGCGCCGCGCGAATAGGAGCGGCTCACGTAGGTCGCCCATTTGTTCCGGTAGCAGTACTATAACCGCCCTGGTACAGACAGGCCTATTGCGAAAACACCGGTTCTGTATACTGCAGTCTGCAAAAACAGTATGGCGTATCGAAGGGAGCCACGATGAAGAAGCTTGCCTTAGGGTTATTACTGGCGGGTCTGCTTTGTGCAGACGATCCGACCAACTTCGCCGGCATGGTGATGATGCAGACTCCGATACCAGGACTGACCGACATGACCGCGCCCGTTGTATACCAAGAGGGGCTGAAGTCTGCCAGCCACCCCGAGCCGTATAACATGATCTGGATTACCCCGGCGGCGCCTTCCATGTCCTGGTCGGCCAACATGCCCATCTCCTTTGACGGCACCATAACGGTTCAGGGGCAGCAACAGCAGCCGGACCAATTCATCACCGCACGGGAAAGTATCATCATTCAGAGTCCGGCTGGCCAGTACTACAGTTTCTTCATGTATCCTGCCTATCCGAACACGCAGGCGGCCGTGCAGACCGCTGCCCATACCTATGTGGCGTCGGTAAAAATCAGCTTCGATGCGACGAAGGTGGTCGTCAGTTGGACGCAGAAGCCCTGAACCGCGGTGAGCGATATAAGCAGATTTTTCAGCGCCCTGGGGCTGCACGCCGCACTCGGACGCTTGATTTCCGATTCCGATGGGTCACAAGTGGCGCTCTCACTCGTTCTCCCGGTGGCTGCCGAGAAGTCACTATCGTAAACCGCACAGCAGTCATGCCTTCGTTACCGGCGCACAGCCAGCCGCTTTTGACACTCCGAGTCCAGTGCACCTACGCCCTCTGCCACGGACGCCGGGAACAGCGCGCGAACCCAGCTTGGATTTCGCCACTCCGGCGCGTTCTTCGTGACTGACTCGAAATCCGCCAGGGCATCGTCGATCTGATGCGCTTGCCAATGCGCGAGTGCACGGCCCATGATCGGCGAATTCCACGAGGTATTGCGGGCGCTCGCCGTGAAATGCCGGATGGCAATGTCGAACTGGTGCTGTTCCAATTCATTCCAGGCTAGGGCCGTCTGTGTGGCAAAGTTCCCGGGACGAGCGGCAAGCGCTCGGCCGACCACAGTATGCGACATCTCGTAATTACCGGCGCGATAATACCACCATCCCAGCCGGCCGAGCGCTTCGGGGGCGATGCGAAACCCACCAGGCTCCTGAGATTCCGCGACAATCGCTTTCGCCGGAGCGTCGTTCCCCGTCATGGCCATCAAGCCGGCCGCTTCAATGCGCAGATCGGTCTCTAGCGCCGGACTCACCTGAATGCTCGCCGACCAGGCCTGAAAATCCTGTGCCGCACGCGGGGTGAGGTCCGCTGCGGACAACGAATCTGCATACCGGCGAACTACATCGGCGTTCGAAAGATGGAGATCCAGGAGTTGCCGATAGGCTGCAGCCGCTGCGGAGAAGTTGGCGAGCGCAAACTGCGCTTTCGCCAAAGTTGCCAAAGCTCCTTGCTGGTTCGGACTGAGGTCGAGTGAAAGCGCCGCTACCCTCGCGGCAGCATCATATTTATGCTGCGCCCACATCGACGCCGCTAGGCCGTCGGCGTACACGCGCAATCTTTCGGCCGTCTCCGGATACATGTTCTTGAGCCTGCGGCAGGTTTCGGCAGCGCCTGCGAAGTCCGAGGTCCAAAACTGTGCTTCAGCCAGAAGTTTCAGTGTCTCCGGCTGGTCGGGTTGCAACTCCAGGGATTGCTTCGCCAGCTTGGCCGCGTTTTCGTACTGTTGCGTCTCGAGAGCCTCTTCGGCCATCGCATCGGCGTATTGCCGGACTCCGTCGGCGAACGTAGGGTAATCGGGCAACAGCTTGTTGTAACTGGATATCGCCCCGGGATGGTCACCCAACGCAAACTGGGCGACAGCCAGAATCTCCATCGCGCGAGGCTGATCCGGCTTCAGCTCGAGCGATTGCACTGCCAGCTTGCGCGCCTCTTCATATTGCTTGACTCGCTCGGCTTCCCGTTTCTGTTTCTCTTTCGCCTTGAGGAATGCATAGGGCCGCACGCGCGCTGCCTGAAGCGAGCGCCACGCACGTTCGGTGATAAAGATGTATGCCAAGGGGAACGGAGTGGTTTGTCTCACGGCCGGCAACTCGCCCGCCGCAATCATCTTCTGAATCTGGTCGATTCGTTCCGCGTTCAACGGATGCGAACGGAAGTAGCCCTGAAGAGTTTCGAGAGCGACCTTCGACACCTCCTCCGGTGGCGTGTTGCTGCGGACGTTCTGGGTGGGGTAAAGGCGCTCGAATGCCTGGAACATATCGATGGCGCCGTGCGCCGAATAAGCAGAGGCGGCAGCCAGTCTGGCGCCCTCGGCATCCGCTTCCAGTTCCTGCGTTTTGCTATAGCCGGCGACAAAAACCCCCACCGGCACCGCAATCAATCCGCCCAACGGTACGCCCCGCAAAGCCGCTTCGATTTGGACGCGTTCCGCGCAATGGTAATGGTCGATGTGTTCGATCTCATGGCCGATCACGGCTGCCAGCTCGTCTTCCGAATCCATCAACGCCATCAAGCCGCCGCCAACAAAAACCGGACCGCCCGGCAGTGCAAAGGCGTTAATGAAATCCATGCTCGGTACGTAATGAAACCGGTAGGGCAGCTTGCGGTGCGCATGCGCGGCAACCTTCGCGCCTACCTGCTGCAAATATTCTTCAATGGCGCGGTCCTGCGCTTCTTCCTCGCCCTCGCTTCGCCACAAACCAGCGTAATCGGCTTCCAGTCTCCTGCCGATCTTAATCTCCTCCGCATCCGAGAGCGGCGCAAACGCTACCGGCAAGCGCGTCAGTTCGTGCTCACTATCAGCGATGAGGTTCAGGATTGGTTCCGGCCCGACTCGCGCCTCCACCTTGCGCACTTCACTCCAGACAAGCGCGGCGGCAAGCGCTGCCACAATACCCACGAAAGCGGCCCAGTGTTTCATAGGTATTGCCTCAAGACATCCCGATATCGTGTGTACAAGTACGACACTGCCAGTAATGCCGATCCCAGGACGATAAACGTCAGGTACCGGTCGCGCGGCGCCAACCCCCACACGTCGCGGAAAACGATCTTCGCCACACACAACAGCAGCAGCCCTAAACCTGACAGCCGGTAGCTCCGCTCCTTAACATAAAGCGCCAACGAGAAAACCCCGAGCGCCTCGACGCCCCACGCAAGTGTCACCAGCCCGCTGCGCATCTCGACCGCAATCAAGACGGTGAGCAAAACGAATGGCAGGAAGAAAAAGACCTGCTCCGGCCGGTGGTCAACAGATTGCAGAAAACGCGGGAACCAGTGGCGCGACGATGCAGCACTTTCGAGCCGTCTCAGCGCAAATGCAAACGGCAAAACCAGAAACAGCAGCACCACGGCCGTTCCCATTGATGCCAGAGGCCCGTGTCCAAAGGGCGCCGGGAAATAGCTGCGCTCGTAAAGGTTGTGAAGGGTTCCACGAAATAGCACACCTGCGCCCACAAGTAGGCCTTGATCGAGGAAGATTCTTCGTCCGGTTTTCCACGCAACGGCGACGAGTAATAGCGCCAATCCTGCCCAGGCGACCACCACGAAATCGGCGTCAAGATCGAATCGCATGAGCGCGGCTAACGTCACTGTGCCGAAAAACGAATGCACCTCCGCCACCTTGGCCTTTCGTTCCACACAATCCTGATCGATCAAGCGCCCGTAGACATAGTAAAAAGCCAGCGCCAGCGGAATCGTGGTGTAGAGACGAGGGCTGATCTCACCGAGCGGGCCGGCAGCGTTCAAATTCACGAAAAAGACTCGAACGAAGCTGGCGAGGAGCGCCGCGTATGCCTGGAGGCGCAGGTGCAACGACTGCCGCTTCAGACCCGCCTCCAGCAGCACCAGCGCTCCGAGTGACCAGCACAGAGCGACACTGGCGGGACGCAACTCGTACCAGGCGAGCAGGGCGCCCAGACCGGTGGCCACCCACGTATAAACCGGTGAAATTCGCCCTGCGGCGATGACTCCCGTCAAACCCGCCCAGCGGGAGCCGAGATACAATAGCGCCACGACCACAGCCACCGTGAGCAGGCGCTCCGACACCCAGCCAACCTGCGGCAACGTCTGAGTAGCTCCCAGATTGACCAACAGCACACGAACAACAGCGGCAGCCATGCAAGTCAAACCGTCGATCGATAGCTCCTGCACGTTCCAGCGGCGTCCGGCGAAGGTCAGCACCACGCCCAACGCCGCCCATGCAATTGCAGTCCAGGCATGTGGCCAGGCGATCCATGCGCCGGTCACGGCGAGAATCGTCGCCATGTGCGAAAGCCGGCGGAAGCACAATCGCTCCAGGTCCGTCTGAATGAAGTCCGGCCAGCGACGCGGGATCGCATGCGAGTTCGCGTAGAACACGGCTGCCGCCACGCCGAACAGCAGAGCCAGTCCCGGCTCGCCTCCCTCGCGTACGTGGTACATGCGTTCGCCAAGAACCGTTGCGCCATCCCCGCCGATCATCTGTATCCACACCGCGAGCGCCGCTAGCATTCCCAGGCGGCGAAACAGAATCTCTCGCATGAACACGCCGGTGAGCAGTAATGCTTCGGCTTCCGCCAGCCAGCTCGCCGACAGACTCGCGCCCGAGTACCGGTACGGAAATGCCGCCACCAGGAAACACGAACCCAGCGTAGTGAGAACCACGAAGGCCGTACGTCGCCGGCGTGTGACCGGCAGTTGGCCGGCTAGAAACTCCGCTGCCCCCACTCCCAAAAAGAACTGAAACGCCAGCTCGGGATGAACCGATTGGTAGCCCATGACGCTCACAAACAGTGCGGCATTCAAAACAGCGGCAATCGTCGAGACCTGCTCCTGCCGTTTGCCCTCGATCCGCCGCAATACGTACGATGCGCGAAAAATGAGCCAGTAAGCGCAAAGCAGCGCGGAACTCGCCGTGTAACCGGGAAAGGCGTGGACGTGACCGTGCATCGACTCGATCGTTGGCCGCAGCCAGAGATAGTGATTGCAGTAAGCGGCTGCCATTCCGGCGATTTCCATTTCGAACCATCGCCGGCGCACAGCGATCAGAGCCAAGCCGGCGGCGAGAATAGCGCTCGCGATCAGGCTGGACGCGCCGCCGCGGCTGAGATTCACCGTGGTGAACGCCAGCAGAAACGCCAGCCCCGTGACCACTTGAGATTCGTATCGCAGCGTGTGCACGATCATCGCGGCAGCCACGATCAGCAGAAGTCCGAGGTCCGCGCTTGCCGAGGAAAGAACATGCGCCGCGGGTACGTGGTACATGGCGTAGGTGGTGAAGTAGAGGAGCGACCAGCCGCCACCAATCACCGCGCGCGCCAGGATTTGCCACTGCCGTCTCCGCTCAAAAAGCACACCCGCGCCCAACATCACCGCGCTGACGACGTAGCCCGTCGTCACCTTTCCAGCCGGACCCAGCTCCCGCATCTGGTATGCCAGAAACAGCGCTACGCCGATCACTAGAATCACGATGCCTAGCTTGTTGAGCCAGTTGGTTCCGAGCGCCTCTTCCAGATTGAGCAATCGGCTGAGAGAAAACGCGGCCGGCGCCGGTTCCTGGAACGTCGGAGTCTGTAGCGGTGGCGGCACTCGCGGCGGTTCCGGCTCCGCTTCCGGCGTGACTTCCGGTTGAGATACTGGCAGCGGCGGCGGCTGAATGGGCGCCTGCTTCACCGGAGGCCTCTCTGCCGGAACCGGCTTGTCCACCACTGGCGCGGGCTGCGGCTCCGCCCGTTCCCGCTCCACGAGCTTGCAGAGCTGTTTCAGTTCCTCCTCGAGCAGAAACACCCGCGACGTGAGCTTCGTGATGAGTGATTCCAGCGTCCGCGTTCTCGATGAACTACGGGCGATCCAGATCACCAGCATCACCACGACGAGGAGCAGAAACGCAGTCATGACAGGCTACTTTTCCGCCATTTCCGCCAGGCGCATCATGAGGCTTTTCGCTGCGCGCAAGTCGGCCTTGCCGCTCCCCAGGGTCGGAATGGACTCAACAAAGTGCAGATCCTCGCTCTTGGGCACCCACAGCTTGGGCAGGTCGGTTTGCGAGAGCCGCCGCCATATTTCCGTTGCCGTGATGTTGCGACTGGTATACAACGCCGCCAGCCGCTCACCCTTGTGGTCGTCGGGAATGCCGCAGACCACGCAGGCCGCATCGCCAACAATCGCTTGTATGGCTTCCTCGATCTTCAGGTGGGGCACCATTTCACCGCCGATCTTGCTGAAGCGCGCCAGCCGGTCCGTGATGCGGATAAATCCATCGTCGTCGATGCATCCGATGTCTCCCGTAACATACCAGCCGTCGCGGATCACCTCCGCGGTCTTCTCCGTCTGCCCCAGGTATCCCAGCATCCGGTTGGCGCCCTTTACCTGTAGCAGTCCAGGAGTGCCCGCTGGCAGCCGCTTACCGGTGTCCGGATCCACAACCCTAACCGTCACGCCCGGAATGGGATGGCCGACCGTGCCGGCCTTCACCCCGGTCTGTCGGTTCGCGGGATCCTCATGGTCCGGCACATTCACCGCGATCACAGGCGACATTTCGGTGGCCCCGTAGCCTTCGAGCGGGCTCAGGCCGAACTTCTCGCGAAACGCTTGTGCGGTATTTTCGCGCAGCTTCTCCGCGCCCACGAGTACGAAACGCAGAGAGGCAAACTCCTCGGCGGAACATTTGCGTGTGTAGCCGGCGCAGAAAGTCGGCGTAGTCAGCAGCAGCGTGCCCCTGTGTTTGCGGACCAGCTCGCCAATCGCTTTCGCATCCATGGGATTAGGATGATAAACCGCGGCCGCTCCGGTCACTAGCGGAAACCACAGCGTGTGTGCGAAGCCGAAAGAATGGAAGAACGGCAGCACACCCACCACGCGGTCGGTCCTCTCGAGCCAGAAAACCTGCGCCACCGCCTCGATATTGGAAAGCAGGTTGTAGTGCGACAGCATCACGCCCTTCGGAGTGCCCGTGCTCCCACTGGAGAACAGGATCGTCCCCAGGCTGTCGGGTGTGCGCTTTGCCCGGTTCACCAGCCATGTCAGCGGGCGTGCGGGTAGCAGGAAGGCTGCAACAGCGGTAGCCGTCTTCTGCCATCCGCTAAACGTCCTGAAGGCATCCTCCAGGAACGCCATGCCATCGAGCGCTTCCAGCTTGGCCTTGGTGAGGAACTGCCGCGAGGTCACAATGGTCCGGATTTCGCATTGCTCGATCGCCGCTGCCATCGACTCCTTGCCCGCTGTGTAATTGAGGTTCACGGGTATCTTTCCCGCCATCAGAGCCGCGATGTTGGCCAGTGCGCCGCCCACCGAATTGGGAAGCAGCAGCCCGATTTTTTGCGCCGGGTCTGTACGCCGCCGCATCCACCGGGCAAGCATCATGCTGGCCACAAGCGCCTGCCCATAGGTCAGCTCTCTGCCGTTCGAATCCGCCAAAGCCAACGAGAACCAGTGCCGCTTTGCCGAGCTTATGAAGCGCATGTCCAACAGGTCTCGCTTGCTTCGGCGCTTGTCGACGGCGTCGCTCCCCAGCTCCAGGACCGCCAGCCTCACGTCTTGTGCCGAAGCCTTCGAGCTCAACGCCTCACCAAATGACACGGTCACCGGGTACGGCACCCGTTTCGGCCATTTCCAAAAGAAGCGGCCCCGTTCAAAACTGAAAATGCTCCCCCAGAGACGGTCCAGATGAACGGGAATCACGGGCACTTCCAGCCTCTCGGCGATCTTTTCCAGTCCGCGCTTGAACGGCAGCAGATTGCCGGTGCGGCTGATCGCGCCTTCCGCGAAAATGCAAACCACATGTCCGGCTTCGAGCTCCCTGCGCGCCCTCATGATCGACTCCAGAACATCCCGCCGCGAACCTCCACCCACGGGAATGGCTTTAGACCGGCGGAAAAACCAGTGGAGCGCCGGAATCTCATAATAAGGGCGGTAAACCATGAACCGGATGAACCGCTGCACACACGCACCGATGAGGAACCCGTCTATATGCGAGACATGGTTGGCCACAAGCAACGCGGGCCCGCGGAACGGCACGTTCTCGGCGCCCACGATACGAATGCGGAATACCGTGTGGGTGAGCAGCCAGAGCACAAAACGCACCAGGAAGTCGGAAACCACGCTCACCGAATACACCGTCGCAACCAGCGTGAAGATGCCGGCGTAAAGGACGATCTTGTCCGGCGAGACGCCGAGTTTGTCGTGCATCCCCCACAGCGTTGCCGATGCCAGCAGCATGCCCACCATGTTCAGGAAATTGTTGGTGGCGATCAGACGGCCCTTTTCATCGTCTCCGGCGCGCTGCTGTAAGAAGGCGTTCAGCGGCACGATGAAAAGACCGCTGGCGAAACCAAGCAGCGCGAGCGCAACCATAGCGCCGCGCCACGACGGCATGACCCCGCACAACAGCATGGAGGCGCCACCCATGCCGAGCGAGCCCAGCGGTACCAGTCCCAGCTCGACCTTATCGCCCGAGAGCCGGCCTGCTGCTAAACTGCCCGCGCCAATCCCGATCGCCAGCGCCGTCACCATCAGGCCGATATGGACTTCGTCCACTTTGATCACCTCGCGGCCCAGGACGATCAGATCCATTTGAAACAGCGCGCCGAGGAACCAGAAGTACGACATACCCACAACCGTCAGCCACAGCGGACGGTCCCGATACAGCCGCTTAACACCGCTCAGCACCTCCGCGAAGGGATTCAGAGCAAATGGCGTCCGAACGCTGGGTGAAGCCACCTTCCCGATTTTGAAGCTGATCAGGCTGCCCGCAATCGCCACCGCGAGCATGGCCGTCCCCATCCTCCACGGCTCGTGTTTCCAGGCGGAAAACAAAAACGTCCCCGACGATGTCCCCACCACTATCGCCACGAACGTGCTCATTTCGAGCAGGCCGTTGGCGCGGGAAAGATCGCGATCCGGCAGCATCTCCGGCAGGATTCCGTACTTTGCCGGGCTGAACAGAGTAGCCTGCAACGCCAGCAGGAACAGCACCGCCATCATCAGATCGACGCGCTCGGAGACTAGCGCCGGAATCGCCAGCGCCATCGAGACAACTTCCAGGGATTTGGTGGCGATCAAAACGCGCCGCTTATTGCAGACGTCGGCCAGATGTCCGGCATACCCCGAGAACAGAAGGAACGGAAGGATAAAGACCGCGCCGCCCAACGAAAGGTACTCGCTACCCTTCCCGGTTCTCGCGCCGATTTCCACCGCCAGCAAGGAAACCAGAATTTTGTAGACGTTGTCGTTGTACGCGCCCAGGAACTGCGTCCAGAGAAACGACTGGAACCCGACCGACTTCAGAAGCTCTTTATAGCTGCTTGTCGCCATGGGAATTTTGTTCTCCTGCCCTTATCGGAGCAAAGAGGGGTCCAGCAAGGCCGGACTGATTTTAAATAACTTACTGAACAATTTGCGCTACCTTGTCCGAATGAGTGTCCAATGCATGTCAATCGATTGTACATTTTATGTATACTTATCTTTTGGGCCTTGTCAACAGCCGGGAACGCGATTTATTGCGCGTTACCTCCGATCTCGCTTACGCCAATCCATTCGTCCCCGAACGCATCCATCTCGAGCGCGCGGCACTGGGTAAAGAGTTCGTCGTGGGCGAGCCCGTGTGGAGCGTACAAGTCGAGGATCCGGACCGGCCGCGCACCAATGTCTGGAAGATCATCGCACTTCTCGAACCTCTGATCGACA
>JASHOO010000246.1 GCA_030041035.1 Bryobacteraceae bacterium
AAAGCAAATCGTGCGAGATGTAGAGTATGGCCATGTTGAGATCACGATTCAACCGGGCGAGCAGCTTGAGGATTTCGGCCTGTGTGACGACATCGAGGGCGCTGGTGGGCTCGTCTGCGACCACGAGCGATGGTTTGTGCAGGATGGACATAGCGATCAGGAGACGCTGGGCCTGACCGACGCTCAGCTCGCCGGGATGGCGGCGGAGGAGCGAATCGCCGGCGGGCAGGCTGACGCTATCGAGCAGGCTCAGAAAACGGTCGCGCCGCTGGGACATGGCGCCGTTGGCATGAGCGGCCCAGGCTTCATTGAGCTGGGTGCCGACGCGCAGTGCGGGATTGAGTGAAGTAACGGGGCTCTGCGGCACGAAGCCGATCTCACGGCCGCGCAGGCGCCGCATTTCGCGCTCGGGCAGGGTCATCAAATCGTGGCCCTGGAAGAGAATTTGGCCGTTCACCGTGCCGCCGCGATAGGTAAGCAACCGGAGAATGGCGAGCGCCATCGTGCTCTTGCCGGATCCGCTTTCTCCTACCAATCCGAGGATCTCGCCGGGCTGCAATGTGAATGCCGAATCGCGCAACACGGCCGGCTTGGCGGGATAGCCGGCGGAGAGGCAAATGTGGAGCAGAGGGCCGTCGCTCATCGAGCGCTCCTTGCCAGTTGCGCAGGCGCGAGCGCAAGATATTCCGCGTTCCAATAGGTCTCGGGACGAATCATGGCGGGTTGGACATTCCGCAGTTTCGGCGAGACGGCCGACAGTGAATCTTTGGTCACCAGGTAGAGGAACGGAGCCTGGTCAGAGACGATTTCCTGGACCTTATCGAAATCAGATTTTCGTTTCGTAGTGTCGACGGCTGCGGCCTGCGCGTGCATGAGACGGTCTATTTCGGCTTCCCATGGAGTCGCAGGTATCTTTTGGTTCGGATACCACTGGTGATTTTCCGCCGAACTGAGCCAGACATTCATTTGCGAGCTGGGGTCGAGATCGTAATTAGTGAAGCCGAGCAAGCAGGCTTCGTAGCGGAACGTCTGCGTGATGCGTTCGATGAGCGAGCGGAAATCGAGCGTCACAATGTTGAGCTTGATGCCGATGGCCGCGAGGTCCTGCTGGATCATGGCGGCCATGTGCTCGCGCGCTTGATTGCCGGAGTTGGTGATGAGCGAAAACTCAACAAGGTGGCCGTCGCGATCGCGGAGCGCGCCGTTTTCGAAGCGGAAACCGTCGCGCTGAAGGCGTGCCAGCGCGTCTTTGGGATCGAAAGCGTGCGGCTTCAGCGCAGCGTTGAACCAGAACCGGTTGGCGGGGGAGATGGGGCCGGCGGCGGGCTGCGCGTGGCCGTAGTAAACGATGCGGCAGATGTCGGCGCGATTGATGGCAGAGGAAAGGGCGCGGCGGAAGTTTTGCGAGCGGAACCAGGCTTTTTCGTAGTCGGGGAGCGGGGCCGAGGGATTCTGATTGAACCACATCATTTCGGATTCGAGCGACGGGCCGGCGTCCTGGGCCATGGCCGGATCCTGTTTGACGAGGCGGCTGAACAGTTCGGCATCGATGGTGTTGATTAAGTGCACCTCGCCGCGGGTAAAGCGGAGGAGCTCAATTTCGCGATTTTGCTGGATATCGAGATGAATGCGATCCAGGTAGGGCAGGCGGCGGCCGCCGGCATCGGTCTTCCAATAGCGGGGATTGCGCTCGAGCACCAAGTCGGTGCCCGGCGTATAGTGTGTGACGACGAACGGCCCGAGAGTAGCTGCTTCTTTCTTTGGCGAGCGCGAAGAGAGGATAGCCACCTGGTCGAACAAGCGATCGAGTCCGGCTACTGGAGCGGGAAACACGATAGTAATGCGGTCCGGCGCCTGCACGGTGGTCTCGACGTCGCCTGGAGCAGAACGAAAGGAATCACCGGTGGGGGAGTGGAGAGCGGGATCCATCAGAGCGTGCATGGTGTAAGCGACGTCTTCGGCGGTGAAAGGCGTGCCGTCGGAGAAGGAGAGGCCGCGGCGCAACTGGAAAGCTATGGCACGCCCCTGGCGGGAGATTTTCCAGGATGTGGCCAACTCCGGCTCAAGTTTCTGGGTGAGGCGGTTGACGCGAATCAGTACGCCGCCGGTCAGGTAGCGTACGGTCTCGGAGGCCTCGTCATCCACCAGGAGCGGATTGAAGGTTTTGGGGTCGGAACGCAGGCAGAAGCGCAGCTCGCCGCCCCATTGAGCCAGGAGGCTCGCGGCAGTGACGGCGAAAGTTGCCACCAACCGTTTCATGAAACGAATTCCCGTTCCGGAAGAAGGAGCTGGAAACAGCTCACCACAACGACCAGTACGGCCAGCGGCGCCAGGATCCAGGGATTGCCGGTTACGGCTTGGGGATTGGTCAATTCGCGTAACAGATTTCCCCAAGAGGGCAAAGGATCTGCGACGCCCAGGCCGATCAGACCGAGACTGGCTTCTCCGAGGATGAAGGTCGGAATAGCGATCCAGAATTGGGCGAGGATTACAGGCCGGAGAGCGGGAGCGATGTGCACCAGGATCAGCCTGAGTCCCCGGCAGCCGCATGCGCGTGCATGCAGCACAAGATCGGAATGCCGCAGCGACTGCGCACCCGCACGAATGATGCGCGCGGCAGGGGCCCATCCGACCAGGCCCATGATAGTAAATGTCACGATTACGGAGGTGAGGGGAGAGGCATTTAGCGGCAGAATCGCGCGCACGATAAGGAAAAGAAACAACCAAGGAATCGAGAGGAAGAGATCGATTACCTGGCGGATGACGCGATCGCACCAGCCGCCCGCATAGCCAGCAACACCACCAATGACGACGGCCATGCAGGTTGAGAGCAATGCGGCAGCCGGGGCCAGCAGCAGGGAGATGCGTGTGCCGTAGAGGAGGCGAGACCAGCGGTCGCGACCTAACTCATCGGTTCCCAGCCAGAAGCGATGGGATGCGGGCGCGCTGATAAAATCCCGGAACTGCGCGGCGTAAGGCGACGGTGCGATGACGCCGGCCAACAAAGACACGGTGAAAACCAGAACCAGGATGCCGGCGGCGATGTTCCGGGAGCGCTTCATGCCCGTTCCCGTGTGCAGACGCTGACGGCCAGATCGGATGCGGCGTTGGCGATTTGTGTGAAGACTGCAACTAAAATCGTGAGGCTGACTAACACCGGCAGGTCGCGCGCCAAGGCCGCCGTCCAGGCGAGTTGGCCGATACCGGGGAAATCACACAGAACTTCGATAGGGATGGCGGCGCCGAAGGCAATCCCGATGGACACGCCGGCCAGCGTAAGGAGTTGAGGAGCGGCCCAGAGTGAGACCTGCCGGAAGAAGATGGATGCTGGACTGAGGCCGCGCGCGCGTGCCGCGAGCACATGCGGCTGGGTGTAAGCGTCCGCGAGGACATTGCGCGCGTATCGAAACACCTTGGGAAAAATAAGCAGGCCGATGGCGAAGCGAACGGGACCGTTCGCGAAGAACAGGGCGAGCGCCACAACAGCCGTGGGCACGCAAAGAAACACGCCGCTCAGTGCGGTGGAAGCCAAATCGTAAGCAGGTGCGCGGACCAGCACCGCAGGTACGGCCAGCGCCAGGCCAAGCAGCCACCCACTAGCGATTCCGTAAAGCATCAACCGTAGTGTGACCGGGGCACGTTCGGAGAGTAGTTCAGTTACCGGCCTCTCGAGCGAGCGAGAGACACCGAGGTCGCCTTGGATCATATGCCCCAGATAGTGAATATAGAAGGCCGGCAGGTGCTGTTCGGCAGCATGGGACTGGCGCAAAGCCTGAACACTGTGAGCGTTCAGGCGCGGGTCGAGTTCCTGTTCGTCGCTTTCAAAACCGGGGCCGAAGCGCACCAGCGTCGCCCCAAGCAGGCCTGCGATCAGGATCGTGATCACGAAGGCGGCGAGGTGCCGGAAGATGCGCCGGATCCACATGAGCCATGTCTCTCATTCGTTCGCGACGGACAGCGTCATTGAACGCTCAGCGCCGCGACCGGAGGCTGGCGCAGTAGCGACGTGCCGGTGTGCCGCATTTTTTGCTGCTGCTTGCTCTTGTACATGCGGCGGTCAGCGGTGGCCAGCAATTCCTCGGCGTTGTCGCCATCCATCGGGAAAAACGCTTCGCCGACACTCATGGAAAGCAGACGTTTGCCCTGCACGGTCTCGCCGGCTTCGGCGGCGATCCGGACCAAGTCACTAATGCGCTCGTCAACCGATTCGGGAGTGATGTGCGGCAACAACAGAACAAACTCGTCACCGCCCATGCGGGCCACATAGTCGTATTCGCGGCAATTCTCTTTCAACCCATTCGCCACGCTACTCAGGACTTTGTTGCCGGCCAAGTGGCCGAAAGAGTCGTTGACCTGCTTGAAACCGTCCAAATCGCAGACCAACACTGCCAGGGGAATGTTCATGCGGCGGCAGCGTGCCAGTTCACTATCCAGGCGCAGGAACAGAGAGCGGGCATTGGGCAGGTTGGTGAGGTAGTCAATGGTAGCCGAGTTTTCAACCAGACGATACTTCAACGCGTTCTCAACCGCCAGCGACACCTTGGAGCTGATAGCGAGCAGGATGCGCAGATTATCGCGGGTGAACGCGTCCTTCTCGGCGCGGTAAAGCGCGAGCACTCCCACCGCGCCATTCAGACCCTCGAGCGGAACAGCGAGCGCCGAGCGCAGCGTACTAAACTTGCCGGGGTCCCCCATGTAGCCGGCCTCGACCGAGGGATTGCCGTTCAGGATCGGCTTACGATTTTGCGCCACCCATCCTGAGAGACCTTCGCCGACAGGAATTTCCAACGAAGAAAACAGACGAAAATTCTCGCCGTTCACGTACTCGGGCACCAGTTTCTGATCGCGCACCACGTAAACCGCGATCGAGTCATACGGCACCAAGCGCTTCAGCCGGACCGAGACGACGGAAAGCGTCTCGTTCAAACTGAGCGAATTGCCGAGGTCTTGCGTGAGCTCGAACAGCATCTGGACTTCCTGACGTGCCGCAGCAATGGACGAGAGTGGGTCGAAGGCGTCGTTGTGCCCGTTGAGCTGCGGATTCGGCTGCTCGAAACCGGCAGCCGGCGCCACGCCTTTCTCGATCTTCAGGTTCGTTGAAAGGCGCTTCTTTTCCCACGTCTGCGCCTGCGCCATCTGCTCCAGCTCGACATAGCGTCGCGCCAGAACCTCCACTACCTTGGGGTCGAAACTCTTTCCGGAATCCGCGGCGATGATCTCCATGGCGCGATCCAACGGCATCGCGCGCCGGTACTGGCGATTAGAGGCGAGTGCGTCCAGACAATCGACAACCGCCAAAATGCGGGCGCCCATGGGAATTTCCTCGCCTTTCAACCCGAGCGGATAACCGCTGCCATCCCACTTTTCGTGGTGTGCACGCACGATGGGAACCACTGGGTAAGGGAACTGAACGCGTTCCAAAATCTCAGCACCGACCACGGGATGAATCTTAATCTTTTCGAATTCCTCAGGCGTAAGCTTGCCGGGCTTGGAGATGATCTGCTCCGGGACGGCCAACTTGCCGATGTCGTGCAAAAGAGCCGCCGCGCGCAGCGCCTGCATATCGCCAGCGGAAAGGCCCAGATCTTTCGCAATCTCCATCGCGTAAATGCGGACACGACGGAGGTGGTCATGGGTGGTGTGGTCCTTGGCTTCGATCGCGAGGGCCAATGCTTCGATGGTGCGGAGATGCAAAGCAGCCATCTCTTCAACATGCACCTTCTCATCTTCCAGGCGGCCTAGATAAGTACGATAGGAACGGTAGATGAAATAAATAACGGGAATCAACACAAGCGAAGCATGCCAGTGAGTCTGACGGCTCAAAACGCTGAGGATCCAAGCTATGGATGCACCACCCAGGTAGTAAGGAAAGCACCAAAAATAACAGTCATACCAAATCCGTGTAAGAGATTTATGTTCGGTCATCCCGATCGCCGCGGCAACCGGGATGGTATTCATCAGGAAGAACATGCAAGCGGTAACGCCAAGGCGCAAAGGGTTCGCGTCATTTGGCAAGCCCGCTATGTTGGCATGATACACGTAGTAAGAAACCGCCACGGAGACGGCCATCGCGCCGGTATTGAAGATTACTTGGAAGGGCTTAGGTTTAGTCTTCGATTTCCAAAGGCATTGAATCAGGCTGCCCGTGCATCCGATGATCAGGGTGGACGGGAAATCTAACTCAGCGATGCCGATGAGAATGAACAAGAAGTTCACCGACATGGTACCGGTGATTGTAGGGAGGGTTACTTTGAGGGCCGACGCGATGGCGGAAACAAGCAGAAAACAGAGAGCGCGGGTCAGATTCTGAGGACTCCAATGGCTCAGCGCAAACAACGTAACAAGGGCCCCGACTGTGGACACGGCGCCAACATAGATCTTGGCATTGACCGGAATGGCTGAATATTTCGGTTCCACCGGAGCTTGCCCAAGTGCAACCGAGATACCAACAGCAGATGAATATGCGCCACCGGTTGTAAGCCTGTCTGCCCACAATAGTTGATGTTCTTGCCGATTAATCCGGTGATCACCTGACAGCTAGAAGTGCGACTTGGTGGCACATATAGGAGGTGACAGACTGTCACCCCTTGAAGGGCACAACCCCACCGCAAGATGCGGGCGAACACGAACAAATATGGGATCCTCACTCCACGGGTTAACGGTCCTGGTTATCATTCGAAATGGATAAGCTACGTGTCAGTCGGAAGTTACTAATTTGCCCGTATAACAGTTGAAGGTTAGCAAAAACAAAGAACAAGTCGTAATAACATTGGATAAGTTAGTCCGAGAAAGTGTTCTGAATTCAGAACAAACACCTTGCATATTCCGTTGAAAGGTAATAACAATATTTAAGTACGGGCAAGATTGTTACCGGGCGTTGTGTTCCAGACTCGGAACAAGGACCGGTCTCGCGGAGGAGACCTTACATGACTGTGGTTGGGGATACTGAGGCGAGCAAGAAGGCTCCGGTGACCGCCTGTTCGCCGGGATCTGAATACCAGAATCAGCCGGCGCGAACTCAGTCGTACTTAGGTCTTTCCGCTATCATCGCCAGCGAGCCAATGCAGAAGCTGATGCAGCTGGTAATTAAAGTGGCTCAGACGAACGCCACGGTACTGATCACGGGCGAAAGCGGCAGCGGTAAGGAACTGGTTGCTCGTGCTGTTCATCATTACTCTCTGCGGTGCACCAAGCCCTGGGTGGACCTCAACTGCGGTGCCCTGCCGGAACACTTGATTGAAAGCGAGCTGTTCGGCTACGAGAAAGGCGCCTTCAGTGGGGCGGAAACGATGAAGCCCGGTTTGTTTGAAGCTGCCAGTATGGGCACTCTGTTTCTTGACGAAATTGGGGAGCTCGATATCAAGACGCAGGTCAAGTTACTTCGGGTACTCGACGGAGTTCCATACTATCGCCTCGGGGGAACGAAGAAGGTGACGGTGGATGTACGCGTTGTTGCCGCGACCAATATCAACCTGGAAGAAGCCATCCAGGGAGGGAAGTTCCGTGCCGATCTCTTTCACCGCTTGAGCCCAATTCAAGTTCGGGTTCCACCGCTTCGGGAACGTCCAGAGGACATCGGTCCTCTGGCAGGATTTTTTCTCGAACAACATGACCCACGGCGCCGTTTCACTCCGGAAGCCATCGAGATCCTGATTAAATATTCGTGGCCGGGCAACGTGCGCGAGCTGCGCAATGTAGTAACCCGCACCGCTGTTTACAGCTCCAGCGAGGAGATTGGGCCAGGTGATCTGCCGGCCGAAGTGTCGGGCAAACAGATGCCGGCGGTCGTACCGGATCAAATTGGTACTTACTCGCTTGACGGATTAGAGCAACATACTATTTTCAAAGTTTTGGCGCAAACAGGCGGCCATCAACAGAAGGCCGCGGATATCCTGGGTATCTCCCGCCGGACCCTCATTCGCAAGCTAAAGCTCTATCGCAATATGCCCTGCGAGTCGGTTGCGTAACCAGTCATCGCGTACGCACTAGCGCCAGAGCGTGACCGCTATCCGAATCTGTGTTTGGTTCACTCTTATCGGGTTGTGGTGCGTGCAGTAACTTACTCAAATTCCCATGTGACGGAAGTTCGGATTCCAGATACTCCACGCCCATGGCCGAAATCACGTAGTCAGAGTGATCCCCGGGCCTGATATACAGCTTCTCGCGCAGAAACCAGAGTGCGAATTCCAAGTGCTCTCTAGGAAAAGACATCACCGTTTCTAGCTCTAGGACCGAGATTCCGGGAACCTCTGGGTTTGCACGCCGGCGGTTATAGAGCAACGACAGGATACCCAGGCGCCGATTGACTTCCCCATCCAGGCCCTCCACGAATTCTTTTAGGCCGAATACCGGCAGCGGCTGGGCTCGGCGGTCACGATGGCGCTCGTCGTAGAATGCTCTTTTGGCGGGGTCTGACAGTGCAGCGTAAGCCTTCGTAAGCAGGAGAAAGCGATCGTTGTTGCCTGTTTCCTTGTTGTCCGGGTGATAACGCGCTGCCATGATCCGGAACACTCGATGAATGGTATCGGGGTCAGCGTTTGGGCTGATTTGCAGAAGTTCGTAATAGTCAACGAACGTTTGAGTCTCGTCGGTGTCCGTGGCTTTGCCGTCGGGAATGAACTCAAGGCCCAGAACGCACTTAACTCCACGGCGTCCGCAGTGCCGCACGGAGGTGGACCCGGTCAGGCCATAGCGTTCCGCTCGCACGTAAACTTGGGTGCCCAATTCAATCGGCTCGCTGGACTCCACACGAATCCCCGAGTTGGAGAGATCGATGGCACGGACCGTCAGGGTATGGCTCGTTTGACGCGTGTCGTGCCACGCGATTTCGAGGGCACAGTCGAACAGTTGCCGTTGTTTGCGTCGCTTGTCGCTCATGATGGATAACTCGAAAGCAAGAAAAGCAAGTGCCTTTCCAGTTATCCATGGCCGCAAACCAATTGACTGCTGAAGTATTCGAGTGTG
Source organism: Bryobacteraceae bacterium (assembly GCA_030041035.1). Classification (GTDB taxonomy): domain Bacteria; phylum Acidobacteriota; class Terriglobia; order Bryobacterales; family Bryobacteraceae; genus QHXW01. The sequence continues at coordinate 8,965 of JASHOO010000246.1, forward strand.
TGGGTTAACTTTAGATAGGACAAACTGTCGCTTGAGGTTACTCTTTGCTGGGTTGCGAGCGTGACAAAGTGTCACTGGAAGTTGCGTCACACTAAGTGGTTACCAAACACGCAGTTTGCACAAACACCGTGACATCCACTGCGACACAGTGTCCAGCATGTCGAGTCATTGATTGCGATCCGTCGGCTTTTCCTGTATTTACCCGATGCTAGCTTTGGAACTGCCCGTGCTTATCACCAGGTGAATATCTGGGCAGCACACTCGATCAAAGAGCGGCGGCCAAAAGAAAGGTGGCATAGGGAGGATCATGTACGCATCAACGAGTAAGATTGCGAGCCGGTATCGCGAGTTGTTGCAGGGGCTGGAGCAGCGTTCTCATGAGCGTGTGAATCTGGCGCTGGAATGCCGCGTCACAGCGGGCGGCAGGAGGTCAGGAGGGACGATGAAGCTGGTGGAGAACATCAGTCGCACGGGCATTCTGATCCGTTGGCTGCCCTCAGATGGTCCACAGGACGTTCCACGCCCTGGCGATACACTGAACATCGAAATGGCGCTCCCCGCCAATCACAACTTTGATCGAAAGTGCTGGTTCTGCGGAGGCACCGTGGTGCGGGTTTCCAAAGCAGAGGATAATTCGCCACTCGTAGCGGTCCGCATCAACACGACTAAGTTCCGTAAGTATACTCCTCCCGCGACTCAAAAGGCCGTCACGCATGTTCCCCAACTGGTGACGGTTACCCACTGAATTGGGAGAGTAGATCCCCAGTGGCAGCGGCAATTAACCGCGTTCACTCAGGGGACGTGATGTTATGAGACTCCTGACTGTAGGACTGATCATCAAGCGCGGCGAATTGCTGACGGAAATCGAACCGTGCTGTCAGGAGCTCGCTAGACATGTCGTGGCGGAGAAACAAAACGGCGAAGACTGGCCCGGCATGCTGGACTGGCTCACCCAAACGCGGCCTCACCTACTTCTAGTAGATGTGGAGCACCTTCAGAACGCGATGGAAGAGCGCGTCCGGCAGATCAAAGCGGTTGTGCCGGAATCGATGATTATCGCCGTACATCACTCGGCCGATTCGAAGATGATCCTCGCGGGATTGCGAGCAGGCTTGGATGAGTACTTCTATCCTCCGCTCGTGAGCAGCCTACGCCGCGTGCTGGAGCAGAAGATCGATCAGCACACGAAGAACCAGTTTCTGACAGATTCTGATCGTAGGACGATCGCCTTCCTATCTGCAAAGGGCGGTTGCGGGGGCACTACGGTGGCGTGCCATGTGGCCGTGGAGTTGGGTAAGAGGATGCATGATTCCGGAACGCACCATGTACTGCTGGCCGACTTGGACCTGACGGGCGGCAACGTTCGCTTTCTGATGCGCTCGAAGACGGCTGGGTCGATCTTGGACGCCATAGAAACTACACAGGGGCTGGACGTGGCTGCTTGGAATCGTATAGTCTCGAACGGCCATCCCGGGCTAGAGGTGATCTCTACCCCGGCTGAGGCGTTGCCGCGAATGCTGGAGCAGCGCGAGCTGGAGCGCGTACTGAACTTCGCCCGCAGCCGGTATCAGTGGACAGTTCTGGACTTGGGTTGCTGTCTGACACCCTACAATCTCAGCATCCTGGAAGGTTTGAACGAGCTGTACCTAGTAGCATCGCCCGATGTGCTGGCGCTCTTTCAAGTGAAGCAGATATTTCATGAGTTACAAGAGCACAACGTTCCCTTGGACCGCGTGCGGCTGATCCTGAACCGCAATGTGGATTACGAGGATAAGTTGGTTGCAAGAGAAGCACAGAAAATGTTGGGCATAACAGCCTACTTTTCGCTGCCCAATGACTACTCAGGCTTGACGGAAGCTTACGCCAACGGCAACCTACTACCGAAACACAGTCCGCTAGGTCACCAGATCTCGGCGCTGGCTTCCAAGATCAGTGGGATTGAGAGCTCTACTCAGGACCAACAACGCCAGGCACCCTGGTACCGGAAGTTTCGGGTGGCACGAGGATGACTTACGACACAAGTACCACAGCATTAGGAACGATAAAGGAGAGGCCCATGGTTTCCAGATATTCATTACGCCAGATTTTACGCCAACTTTATCAGCGGAAGGCGGATGTTGAAAGTCTGATCTACTTCTTCGAGAAGCAGGCCAGGCGGTCAACGCGACGGCGAATGAGATCTGCCAGGCTCGCGAAGGCAACCTCCTGAGTCGGCGCTTTTCAGAACGCAAAGTGAAAGGTTAAAAAATATGATTCGAGTCCTTGTTCTTACCGACCAACCCATCCTTGCCCGAGGATTTCAGGAAATCTTATCTGCCGGCGGTATTGAGGTGGCTTCCGCCAGCGATCCCGCCGGTGACGCGTTCCACCCTGCCAATCAGGAACTGGTATTGCTCGACCTGACGGGTGAATTCACCTTTGAAACCCTTGCCGAGACACACCGGCGCATGCCAGGATGCAATCTGATCATTCGCGTGGGTCCCATGTCGCGCGAACTGATTTTCCAGGCTCTCGAATATGGTGTACGGGGGATTCTGCCGGTTCGGCTTTCTCCCGACATGCTCATCCAATCGCTGCACAGGATCGCCAAAGGTGAGTTAGTCATCGAGGTGACCGACTCGGGCTTCGATCCGGCCGGCGAGAGACGCATCAGCTTCAGTGAGCGCGAAAAGCAAGTGGTCGAGCTGCTGGCCCAGGGCCTCAAGAACAAGGAAATCGCCGCTGCCATGAACCTGGCGGAAGGAACCGTCAAGGTGTATCTCTCTCGGCTCTTTAAGAAGACCAAGGTTCGCGACCGGTTTGAATTGATGATCTACCGCGCCCAGGACCGCAAGCTACTCAGCAATGCGGATGCCGCGAACCATTCCGCAGCCGACTCGCAGGCACCGCAGTTATCCCAGTTCCTTCCCACTCACGGCGTACGCACAGAAGGCGTTCTCGTTTCCTAGTCTGGAAAATCCCCTGTAGAGCAGCTTCACAGGCTATTATGAGTCTTTGAAGCTGCTCATCTTTTCTGACATCCACAGCAATCACAAGGCGCTCGAGAAACTTGTCGCTACTGAGGCCGACTACTACTTCGCGGCTGGCGACCTGGTGAGTTGGGCGCGTGGGTTGGAAGAATGCGGCAAGATCCTTCAGCCTCGCGCCGAACGGGTCTACGTTCTTCCCGGAAATCACGAATCGGCGGCGCAAATCGCCGCCTTTTGCGATCAATTCGGCTTTCATGATTTCCACGGCAAGACGTTGCAGATCGGCACGCATCACGTAGCTGGTCTCGGCTACTCGAGTCCGACACCGTTCAACACGCCCGGTGAATACAGCGAGGCAGAGCTCGCCGAACGGCTGGCTCCATTCGCGGCGCTCCAACCGCTCGTGCTGATCTGCCATGCGCCGCCGCACCACACCGCCCTCGATTGTGTGCGCGATGGTTTGCATGCCGGCAGCCGGTCGGTCCGGGAATTTGTGGATCGCTATCAGCCAGAATATCTGTTCTGCGGCCACATTCATGAGGCCGAGGGTACTTACGCGGAAATCGGCAGGACCAAAGCCATCAATGTCGGCAAACAGGGCTATCTGCTAGAATTGGATTGAACCATGAATCTCGACGAGCTCGAAAGAGCATATTCCCCGCTCCGCGAACAGGCTTTGGCCGTGCGGAGCTATCTTTGACGTCCCCAAAAAGAAAGACCAGCTCGGCAAGTTAGAACAGGAAATTTCGCGCCCGGACTTCTGGTCGCAGCCTGAGAAGAGCCAGAAGGTCATGCAGGAGCGTAAGCGCCTCGAACAAACCATCTCCGACGACCAACGAATCGCCGGCCTAACTTCGGACCTCGACACGCTTTTCGAACTAGCCCGTGAAGGCGAGGACGTGAACGGCGATATCTCGCGCGAATTGAAGTCCTTCTCGGATGTGATCGAAAAGGTGGAAACCGCGATGTTGCTGTCGGGGGAAAATGACGCCCGCAGCGCGATCGTTACCATCCACCCTGGAGCCGGCGGCACCGAAAGCCAGGACTGGGCGGAGATGCTGCTCCGCATGTACCTGCGCTGGGCTGAGCGCCAGGGCTTGAGCACGGTCATTACCGACCGGCTCGAGGGTGAAGGCGCCGGCATAAAGTCGGTCACGTTTGAGGTCAACGGAGAGAATGCCTATGGCCTGTTGCAATCCGAGATCGGCGTGCACCGACTGGTTCGCATCTCGCCCTTCGATGCCAACGCGCGGCGCCATACATCATTCGCCTCCGTCTTCGTTTACCCGCAAGTAGACGACGAAATCAAGATCGAGATCAAACTGGATGATCTTCGCATCGACACTTTCCGTTCCTCGGGTGCCGGCGGCCAGCACGTCAATATGACCGACTCGGCCGTGCGCATCACGCACTTTCCAACAGGCATCGTGGTTCAGTGCCAGAACGAGCGTTCGCAACATAAGAATCGCGACAGCGCCATGAAACAACTTCGCGCGCGCCTGTACGAATTCGAGCTGGAAAAAAAGCGCGAGGAAACGCGTAAGACAGAAGCCACTAAGTTGGACATCAACTTCGGCAGCCAGATTCGCAGCTACGTCCTCGCTCCTTACCGCATGATCAAGGACCACCGCACCAAGCTGTCCATCGGCGATGTAGACCGCGTCCTGGATGGCGATCTGGATGCGCTCATGCACGCCTACTTGGTCTTCCGCAAAACGGGTAAGACCGCGGGCGATGCGAAAGATGATCTCCCCGAGTAACGCGGAGTCTATCCGCCGCGCCGCAGCCCTGATCCGGGAAGGAAAGCTCGTCGCGTTTCCCACCGAAACGGTTTATGGGCTCGGCGCGAACGCGCTCGATGCCCAGGCCGTGGAGAAGATCTTCCGCGTAAAAGGCCGGCCCTCCACCAGCCCGCTCATTGTCCATGTCGCTTCGCATCAGGCGGCCCGCGGGCTGGCGGCGGTATGGCCCGAATCAGCCTTGAAGCTCTCCTACAGATTCTGGCCGGGTCCACTGACGTTAGTATTGCCGAAACGCGATTGTATTCCGGCCGTCGTTACCGCAGGGTTGCCCACGGTGGGGCTGCGCGTGCCGGTGAATCCAGTGGCGCTGGCACTGCTGGCTGAAGCCGGCGTGCCTATAGCCGCACCGAGTGCCAATCGATTCTCCGAGCTTTCACCCACCACTGCGGAGCACGTTCGTCATTCTCTTGGAGCCGAAATCGATCTCATTCTTGATGGCGGTCCCACCGAGGTGGGGATCGAGTCGACAGTGGTGTCCCTGGCGGGGCCCGTGCCGTTACTGCTTCGTCCCGGCATGATCTCCGAGGCGCAGATCGCAGACGTTATCGGCGAGATTCGAGTCGCTCAGGCGCCGGCCCAGGGTCCCCATTCGTCGCCGGGCATGCATGCCAAGCATTACAGTCCTCGCACGCCGTTGTTCCTGACGCTTCCGCCGTCAGGGCGCGGCGCTTGCCTCTGGCTCAGTCATGAGGCTCCGGCAGCGAAGAGCATCCGCATGCCAGCGGACCCCGCCCACTACGCCGCGCTGCTTTATCAAATTCTACACACCTTGGACGGCGAAGGTTTTGACTGGATCGCTGTGGAACTACCGCCGGACTCCGCCGAATGGACCGGCGTTAGAGACCGGTTGCGGCGCGCCGCGGCTATCTGACAAGAGGGCTGGTAGCGGTCGCAGGTTCCTGTCCGAAGTTGTTCCGCACGGTCATACTCTGATCGGAATAGAAGGTCCGGCTACCCGACGTTCCAAACGCGATCGGATTTGCGTTGATGATGTAACCGCCCGGTGTCGCAGTCAAAACGTACTTATACCCCTGCTTTTCACCGCTGGCCAGATCTTCTTGAATCAGATCGGCGGCTGCGGGTCCCGCTGCGCCGCTCGTGGGCGGGCCGAGCGCTACCAGCGTTTCTGCGTACTTGCCGTATGTCGAGTAATATTGTGTCTGAGCCGTGTGAATGGTCTTGATCGCTTGAATGGCGGCCATCTCCTGCGCGTACATGCGCGACTTCGACAGCTTGGGCATGGCCACTGCCAGAATGATCAGGATGATGGCGATAACAATGAGCAGCTCAATAAGCGAAAAGCCAAACTCGCGGCGGGTTTTCTTCACACTAATACCCTCTCCATGATTGTATGACGCCGCGGCAGCCTTAGTCGTGCAAGGCTTCTTCCGGCTTAACCAGGGCGTCCAGCGCCTTCAGCCGCCGCCAGAAGCCGGCCAGCAGGTCCAGCCGCAACGCGTTCGCCCCGTCCGAGAGCGCCTGCTCGGGGCGATCGTGCACCTCGACGAAAATTCCGTCGATGCCCACCGCTACTGCGGCGCGCGCCAATGGCTCGATGAAGTGGGGCTGACCGCTGGAAACGTCACCCGCGCCGCTTGGAAGCTGCACGCTGTGCGTCGCGTCGAAAATCACGGGCCAGCCGGTCTCGCGCATGACCTTTAAGGCGCGCATATCCACCACTAGGTTGTTGTAGCCGAATGACGAACCCCGTTCGGTCAGCAGCACTTTGCGATTCCCGGTCGACGCCACCTTTTCCGCGGCATGCCGTATATCCTGGGGCGCGACGAACTGGCCTTTCTTGACGTTTACGATCCGCCCCGTGCGCCCCGCTTCGACCAATAAGTCGGTCTGGCGGCACAGGAACGCGGGGATTTGCAGGATGTCGGCGACTTCGGCGGCAACTCCGGCTTGCCCCGGCTCATGAATGTCCGTGAGAATCGCGTGACCGGCCGCTTTGGCGCCGGCCAGAATGCGCAATCCCTCCTTCAATCCCGGCCCGCGGAACCCGGAAAGGCTCGTGCGATTGGCCTTGTCAAAGGACGCTTTGAACACGAACGGCCCGGCAATCTCGCGGATCGCGTTCGCCATAAAGTGCACGTGCTCTTCGCTCTCGATGACGCACGGCCCGGCAATCAAAGCAACAGGAGCGTCGCCCCCGAAACGAATCGCCTCTCCGCGAGGTGTGAGCAAATCAACGGGCTTGGGTGCGTTCACAGAGCTCAATCGCCCCGCGAATACTCACGCACGCCTTCGAACTCATTGACGCGCCGGCTTACCAGCCGTTTGCGCCGGTGCTCGTAAGCCGCGCCGATGAACGCGCGGAACAACGGATGCGGTTCCATGGGCTTGGATTTGAACTCGGGATGGAATTGACAGCCCAGATACCAGGGATGGTCCGCGATCTCGCAGATTTCAACATAGGTCTGGTCCGGCGTCTCGCCCGTGATCTTGAGGCCTCCCGCTTTCAGCGTTTCCTCGTATTCACGATTGAATTCGTAACGATGCCGGTGCCGCTCGCTGATCTCGCGCGTTCCGTATGCGCGCTGCGCAAAGCTCCCCTCGGCCAGCACGCAGGGCCACGCTCCCAGCCGCATGGTGCCGCCCAGCTCGTCCACGCCCTTCAGTTCGCGGAGCTTGAAAATGACGCGGTGCGGAGTGGCGGGATCGAACTCGGTTGAATCCGCGCGCTCCAGTCCGCACACGTTGCGCGCATATTCGATGACCATGGTTTGCATCCCCAGACAGATGCCGAAATACGGGACTTTGTTCTCGCGCGCGAAACGGATCGCGTGAATCATCCCCTCGATGCCCCGCTTTCCGAACCCGCCCGGCACTAGGATGCCGTCGTAGCCCTCGAGCGTCCGCTCGGTGTTTTCCGGCGCCACGCCTTCCGCCTCGATCCAGTGAATGTTCACTTTCAATCGGTGGGCCAGTCCGCCGTGCAGCAGCGCTTCCTTCAGGCTTTTGTAGGAATCCTCGTACTCCACGTACTTGCCGACGAGGCCGATCGATACTTCGTCTACCGGATTCTGCATTCGGTCGAGCATCTCGCTCCACTTCGTCAGTTCGCGCGGCCCTGCCTGCAAACCAAACCGCCGCAGAATAAACTCGTCCACGCGTTCACCGGCGAACACCAGCGGAACTTCGTAGACCGACTTCACGTCGCGCGCCGTAATCACCGCCTCCGCATCCACGTCGCAGAACAACGCAATTTTTTCCTTGACGTCTTTTGGGAGGAAGCGCTCCGAGCGGCACAGCAGCATGTCCGGCTGGATACCGATGGCGCGCAGCTCTTTGACACTATGCTGCGTCGGCTTGGTCTTCAATTCCTGCGCCGCCGCAATCCACGGTACCAGCGTCACGTGCAGGAAAATAGCGTTCACACGCCCCAGCTCGTGGCGCATCTGCCGGATGGCTTCGAGAAACGGCAGCGACTCGATGTCGCCCACCGTTCCGCCGATCTCCACAATCACCACGTCCACATCCGCCGAAATGCGCTTGATAGCGGCCTTGATCTCGTTGGTCACGTGCGGGATCACCTGCACGGTTTTGCCCAGGTAATCGCCGCGGCGCTCGCGCTGGATAATCTGCTCGTAGATGCGCCCGGATGTCACATTGTTGGCTTGCGTGAGGCGCGAGTGCGTGAAGCGCTCGTAGTGGCCCAAGTCGAGATCCGTCTCCGCGCCGTCGTCCGTCACGAAGACCTCGCCGTGCTGGAACGGACTCAGCGTGCCCGGATCCACGTTGAGGTACGGGTCGAACTTCTGCAAACTGACGCGCAATCCCCGGCTTTCCAGCAGGCATCCGATCGACGAAGCGGCGATCCCCTTTCCTAATGAAGAAACCACTCCCCCCGTGACGAAAATGTATTTAGCCATTCGGCATCACCCCCGCAAGCGAAGCTTCGAAGAGCTTGCTGACCTTCTCCAGATCTTCCGGCGTATCCACACCGATGGATTCGTATTCCGTCTCCACCACCCGGATCTTGTGCCCGTTCTCCAGTGCGCGAAGCTGCTCCAGCCGCTCTGCCCTTTCCAGCGGCCCCACCGGCAACGCCGGATACTTCAGCAAAAAATCCCGCCGGTAAACGTACAGTCCTATGTGCTTGTAGTGCAGCGGCTCGTCCGCGTGTTTGTCTCCCGCTTGGTCTCTCATGTACGGAATCGTCGCCCTCGAGAAGTAAATGGCGTTCTCAAACCGGTCTGTCACCACCTTCACTACGTTTGGATCTTCCACCTCGGCCGGGTCTTCGATCTGCTTCTTCAGCGTGCCCATGGGAATGGATGGCTCCTCGACCAGCGGCAGAACAGCTGCGTCTATGGCTCCCGGATCGATGAGCGGCTCGTCGCCCTGAACGTTCACCACCCACTCGGCGGTGTCGGCCGATGCAACCTCCGCCACGCGGTCGGTACCCGATGGATGATCGGGCCGTGTCATACGCACCGGCGCGCCGAAATTGCGGGCCACGTCATAGATCCTCTGGTCGTCGGTGGCGATGATTACATTGGTTAAATACCGGGCCATCGCAACCCGCTCGTAGACGTGCTGCAGCATGTATTTGGAGCCGATCTTGGCGAGGGCTTTACCGGGAAAACGGGAGGAAGCGTACCGCGCTGGTATAACACCCAGAATTTTACGGGGCACACAGGATCATACCACAAAAGTCCTGTGATAAACTCTGTTTAGAGGTCGGGAAATATGACCCGCCGGCTCTGCATCTCTAGGTTTGTTGCTGCCGCCTCCCTGCTTCTCGTTTCTCTCTGCCCGGCGATTCTGCGCGCTGCCGATAAGCCGTCCACGGACACCGATTCCACGGTCGAGATCATCTCCCGGCCCAAACGGCCCGATGCCAAACAGCAGGATGTGCCGCGCAGTGATATCCGGGTTGATAGCAACTTGGTGCTGATCCCGGTTACCGTGACCGATCCGCTCAACCGCTTCGTTACCGGCCTCGATCGCGAAAACTTCCGCGTTTTTGAAGACAAGAGCGAGCAGAAGGTCACTCACTTTGCCAGTGAAGATGCACCCTTGTCGGTCGGCGTGGTGTTCGACATCAGCGGCAGCATGGGCAGCAAGCTGGAAAAATCCCGGCAGGCGGTGACCCAGTTTTTCAAAACCGCCAATCCCGAGGACGAATTCTTCTTGGTGGAATTCAACGACCGTCCGCAGCTCGCCGTGGATTTCACCACGCGTCTCGAGGAGATCCAGAACCGCCTCACCTTCACCCAGTCCCGCGGCCGTACCGCTCTGCTCGACGCGGTTTACATGGCGATGCACAACATGAAGAAGGCCAAGAACCCGCGCAAGGCGTTGCTCATCATCTCCGATGGCGGCGACAACAGCAGCCGGTACACCGAAAGTGAGGTTAAAGGCCGGGTACGCGAGGCCGACGTTCAAATCTATGCGATCGGTATCTTTGAACCGGTCGCCAACCGTGGCCGGACGCCGGAAGAGATGGCCGGCCCGAGTTTGCTCAGCGAAATCTCGGAACAGACCGGGGGACGCAGTTTCCAGGTGGACAACTTGAACGAATTGCCCGACGTGGCAGCCAAAATCGGCGTCGAACTGCGCAATCAGTATATTTTGGGTTATACCCCGACTAACCTGGAGCCAGACGGCAAGTATCGCAAAGTCCAGGTAAAACTGGTGCAGCCGCGCGGCCTGCCTCCCCTGAGGGCGTCCTGGAGGCTTGGCTATTATGCTCCGACGCAGTAAATTCAAAGGATTGACCATTTCTCACGCAAAATATCTTTTCCTGCTGCTGACCGCTGCTGGCTCGCTCGCAGCCCAGAAATCCGACGACACCCCCACGTTCCGCACCGATACCAGGTTGGTAGTCCTGCATGTCACGGTGGTGGATAAGAACGGCCGCCTGATCACCACGCTTCCGGAAAGTGCTTTCCGCGTTTTCGAAAACGGTGTCCCCCAACAGGTCAAGCTCTTCAAGCGCGAGGACGTCCCCGTGTCGATGGGCCTGATTATCGATAACAGCGGCAGCATGCGCGACAAACGGCAGAAGGTGGCTGCCGCGGCGGTGGCCCTGGTAAAGGATTCGAACCGGGAAGATGAAGCCTTCGTCGTCAACTTCAACGACGACGCTTACCTCGACTGCGATTTCACCAACAACGTCGAGAAGATGGATCAGGCGCTCAGCAGAATCGACTCCCGCGGCGGAACCGCTATGCGCGAGGCCATCAGCATGTCCATCGACCACATGAAGGAAAAAGCCAAGAAGGATAAGAAGGTGATTCTCGTGGTAACTGATGGCAACGACAACGCCAGCACCATCTCCCTCGAGAATCTGGTGAAGAAGGCACAGCAGAGCGAGGTCATCATCTACGCCGTCGGTCTGCTCAACGAAGAGGAGAAGCGCGAAGCTCACCGGGCCAAGCGCGCCCTCGACCTGCTGACCGAAGCGACCGGCGGCCAGGCTTACTATCCGAAAGAGCTGGCGGACGTGGAGCGTATCGCCCATCAACTGGCTCACGACATCCGGAACCAGTACATCATCGCCTACACACCGGCCACCCTGGATGGGTCATTCCGCCAGATTCGCGTTGTGGCCAGCGGCCCGGGCCATCCCACGGCGAGAACGCGCACCGGCTATTACGCCACGCCCGATGCCGTCTCCAAGACCAACAGCGGCCAGTAGATGCTCGTCGCCGTGTGGCGGCTGGCGCGCGGCTACCGGCTCCGGCCCTGGCGCAGCCCTTACCTTCGCTGGCGCATCGAGACCTACTCCGGAATTCCCGCTGACCAGATCGGTTTCCGCGTCTTCTGTCGTTTCGTCTGGCGCCGCCGCGCTGAGCTAGCGCGCTATCTGCGCTGGGCCGGGCGTCAGGGCGGCTAAACGCCGCTGAGCCGCTACATGCGTCCTCCGCGAAGACCATCGCCCTCGAAAGCCTCCGGACCCAACAGGCGGGCGGGCGCCCATCCCAGGTTTTGAAACCGGTCCGGTGCTGCGCTCAATACGATCTGAAAGCTCGATTCATCGGCGGGATGCTCGGTCGGTTTTCCCGCTTGCGGGAACACCAGCGCCAGATACTTGAGGATGGCGTAAACGTCCCCTTCCTCCGGCACGCGGAGGTCGAATTGTTGCGAGCGGAAACGGATGCCCGCGCCCATCTGCCAGAGACTCCACGCCAGGAACGCGCAGCATTCAATCGCGTGCTCGAACCACGATTCCAGATTCGTCGGCACATCGCGGTCGAGAAAGACCTCCACCACCGGTTCCTGCTCTCGAGCGAACTCACGCACCTGCAGATCGCCCGTGTGCGCCGAGGCCTTCCAGTCCAAATGCCGTGCACTTTCGAAGGCTTCATACGGACGAATACGGTAGAAATCGCGCCCGAGTCCCACCATGTGCGCCTCGATCTCGCCCACAATCGCGGTAAGCATTTCCGGAAATCCGGCGCGCGGCTCGATCGACGGATACACCAGCACCTCGCGCCGCAACGTCACGCGCACGGTTTTATCCAGAAACCCGAAAGGAAATCGCGTAGTGAAGACAAAACTGTTCTGGCGATGCGTTCCCCGGCGGTCGAACTGAACATCTACATTCTCCTCCAGCACCGCGCCGCCGGGAATCACCGGAAAATAGACCGGCGCAGTCAGAATGGCACGCTGCTCGATCGTCCGGCCAAAGCTCGTCTGCGGATACTCCGGCACGCCCCGCACCTGGATGGAAAATGAGGGCATCCAGCCCTTGAGATTGCGCACGTAGAGCTTGGCCCGTGCCGTGCGCCCGGCTGAAATGTGCTCGGGCAGCAGCAGATCGAGCTCCAGCCCCGCCAGACAGAGCCGGCTGATGAAGCTCGAAACCAGCATCGTGGAAATCATGGTCGCGAGAATCAGAAACAACAGGTTGTTACCGGAGAGAATAGCCGCCGCCGCCACCAGTGCCACGGCAACGGCGAACAGCAGCCCGCCGCGCGTAATCTGGTAACGGATCCTGCGCCGCATCGCGGAGCGCAATTGTTGAAGTCGGCTGGGCATTGAAATGAGGAGCGAGCCCCAGCCTCTGTTTTGGCACATTCGCGGGTTGCTGTCGAGTCCGGCGGCAGTGCGCTATATCTGTGTCCCTCTGCGAAGCTGAAAGTTTATTGTACGCTCGTTTGCTATTTCGATCCTCTGTTCGCGCCTTACTAGACAGAGGCCAAAAGACAACGGCCAAATTGAAGAGGAGAAAAGACATGAGCGAACAGACAAAGTCAAAAGGCAGTTCGGAAGAACTCACAAAAGAGCAGCTGGAAGGTGTTTCTGGTGGCTCATTCGATATAATTGCCGGTGTGGCACAACCGATAAAACCGCCCGCGGACCCCTTGGGGGAAACATTAACCTTAAATTAGATGGGGGTAATTTACCCCTTCCCGAAACCGAAGCAGCCTAGAGGTTGATGGATTCAGGCTGATTGAGGGCTGACCACACCGTTATCCGCGGGTGAATAGTCGGTGGACGGTCCCATTACGCTGCTTCGAGCAGTTGGCGCAAACTTCTGGCGGCCCGCACTTGCGAGGCCGCCACCAAGAGGGACTCAGAATTAGGGCACTACCAGGCCCGCGGTAATGTTGCCATAGTGAGGACAACAGCACCAGGCCCGCGTGTTGTGGCTGAGACGACCGCTAGTGAGCCCTGGCCTCGTCGAGCTTCATCCAACCGTCGGTCTTCTCGAGATCGTGCCAGGCTTTCTTCAGGGCCTTTATTTTCTTCAGGTCGAGCTTGTGTTGGTTGTACTCGTTCGCAAACTCCTGAAGAGTGTCCAGCAGGTGGTTGAATTTGCTGATGAACTGCTGTTCCTCGTAAAGCGCTTCGCGTTTCTCGACACGATCCGCTGTGGTTTGACCGCTTTGCCTCACCTGCCAGTCAAAGACATCGCGCTCTAACCGGTCCTGTGTGCTAACCGCTCCCTGCTGAGCCAGAAGGCAAAACCCAAATACGACTGCGAACATCGTGATCTCTCAAGTAGTCCGTCCTGGGTCGGAACGCTCTCAAAACTTCCCGACCTCGCGGACGCGGCGCTTGCGCCGCACTTACTCAATCGGACGATTGTTCGAAAGCCGTTAGGCCTCTTTAAATCAGGCAGCCCGCCCCCGAATCGAAGGCGCCCGTCCAACTTATTGCTTGCTCAGCGCCGCCGTTCCCAACAGGCCCCCGAGCCCCATGGTTTCGACCGCCGTCGATGGCACCACCACCATCGCGCCTTTCTCCTTGATCGCTTCGTACAGCATGTTCATGGCGCGTAGGTGCAGCGCCACGGGGCTTTCCTGGTAGACTCGCGCCGCCTGCGAGAACTTGTCCGAAATCTCCGTCTCCGCCGTGCCCAGAATGATGCGCGCCTGCCGCTCCCGCTCCGCTTGCGCCTGCCGTGACATGGCGTCTTCAAGCGCCTGCGGAATGTGCACGTCCCGAATCTCTACCGAATGCACCGTGATGCCCCACGGATTGGTCTTCGTGTCGAGGATGCGCTGCAACTCCTGGCCCAGCGTTTCCCGTTCGGTGATCATCTGCGCCAGTTCATGCCGGCCAATGGACTCCCGCAGAGCGGTCTGCGCACTCAACGTAATCGCCTCCACGAAATTCTGCACCTCGAGAATGCACTTCTCCGCATCCCAAACCAGCCAGAACACAATGGCGTCTACATTTACCGGTACCGTGTCGCGTGTGAGCGCTGATTCCGCTTTCACATCCGTTACGCGCACGCGCTGGTCGATGTACCGGCTCACAGTGTCAACGACCGGCACGATCAGGAACATGCCGGGACCCCGCATGCCGCGGTATCGCCCAAATCTCAACACGGCTGCCTTCTCCCACTGCTTCGCCACCTGGATGGCGAAAAGAAAATACGCGCCGATCAGGACGGCCGCAAAGACGGGCACTGGCCGATTCAACAACGCACTGCTCACGCCGCCCGCCGCCACTACGACAACAAACACGAAAACACCCGGACCACTCACATACACCGGCGAGCTGCCCTTGTCGCCGGGCGCGGTCTTCAAAAGGGTTGGTAATGCCATGTTCAGTCCCTCCTCGTTCTCTGTTCCGCCATCAAGTCCTTCAGACGCTCCAGCACCTGCTGCGCCGTAAATCCTTCCGACCCTGCCCGCGCCACCAGGTCGCTCACAATCCCATCCAGCTTCCGCTGCCGCTCTTCGCCGTCCTGCTCCACCCGCTGCGCGCCGACAAACGTTCCCGATCCCTGGTGCGTATCCAGAAACCCGCGAATCTCCAGTTCCCGGTACGCCCGAATCACCGTGTTAGGGTTGATGGAAAGATCTACCGCCAGTTGGCGCACCGTCGGAAGCTGGTCGCCGCTCGCGAGGCGAGCCGACGCGATCCCCGCCAGCACCTGATCCATGATCTGCCGGTAAACCGGAACCCCCGACCGCAGGTCGAGTTGAAACCGAAATGGCGCACCCGGCTGAGCTGCTTTAGTCATTTCAATTACTAGTGTACTAATTTAGTATAACAAGTCAAGCCCTGGCGTAAAATGACTCTTGCCTTCCGATCTGGACCTGCTGGCGCCGCTGAAGCGCTACTGGGGTTACGACAGCTTTCGCCCGCTCCAGGAGCGCATCGTTCGCAGCCTGCTGGACGGTCACGATATCGCCGTCGTCATGCCGACTGGCGGTGGTAAGTCCTTGTGTTATCAACTACCTGCCGTGGTCATGGGGCGCACGGCGGTCGTCATCTCGCCGCTCATCTCGCTCATGCAGGACCAGGCTGCGCAACTCGAGCAGGTGGGCATCCCCGCGGCGCTGCTCAACAGTTCGCTCACGCAGGCCGAGCAGAATCAAGTCGTTAGACGCGCGATCAGCGGCGCCTACCGGCTGCTCTATCTCTCTCCCGAGCGCCTCGCCCGGCAGGACACGGTCGCGTGGCTGTCCGAGACGCCGGTCGCTTTTTTTGCCATCGACGAAGCCCACTGCATTTCCGAATGGGGGCACGAGTTTAGGCCGGAGTACCGCCAGCTCAGCGCGCTGCGCGAGAAATTCCCGGACCGGCCCATCGCCGCCTTCACCGCCAGCGCCACGCAGCGCGTGCGGCATGACATCCTCGCCCAACTTCGTCTTCACCAGCCCGACAAATATATTGCCAGCTTTCATCGCCCGAATTTGCGCTATCTCGTTCGCCAGTGCGACGCCGCAGCGCAGTTGCGGCTGCTGGTTTCGGCGCTTCGCGCGCACGCGGGCGAAAACGCCATCGTGTATGCCCCGACGGTCGCCAGGGTCGGAGAGACGGTGGAGTTTCTGAAGCAGCAAGGGATCCGCGCCATCGGCTATCACGGAAAAATGGACGCTGCGGAGCGCCAGCGCAACCAGGAATGCTGGATGTCGGACGAAGTGCGCGTACTTGTCGGCACGATTGCGTTCGGCCTAGGAATTAACAAGCCCTCGGTGCGCGCCGTGGTCCATCTGGCGCTGCCGAAATCGATCGAGCAGTATTACCAGGAGGCGGGTCGCGCGGGCCGCGACGGGCTCCCCGCCGACTGCCTCCTGCTCTGGCAAAAGCGCGACGTCGGCCTACTGGCGTATTTCATCGACCATCTGCAAGAGCCGGCAGAGAAAGAGCGTGCCTGGGAGCGTTACCACGCCATGCGGCGCTTCGCCGAGGCCGTCCGCTGCCGCCATCGCCAGATCTGTACGCACTTCGGCGAAAGGCCGAAATGGGAAACATGCCAGATGTGCGATGTGTGTGCCGCACCGCCCGAGTGGATGAGCGCGCCTGAAGCCGCCGGGACACGGCTGCAAAAACCAAAACGGCCGATCGTGCCCGCTTCGGCAGCGCTGCGTCCCGAACTGGCTGACCTCATGAGGGAATGGCGGCGCGGTGTGGCTAAGGGCAAAGGCCTACCCGCCTATGTGATCCTGCACGACAGCACACTCGAGGAAATCTGCCGCAGAGTTCCTTCGACCATCGACGAGTTGCTCGAAATCCCCGGTATCGGCGCGCGCAAAGCGGAAGCATACGGCCGCGAGATCTTGTCGGTGGTGGCCGCGTTCCCGGCCTTGCACAGGGCGACGTAGGATGGTTATATGCATGCCTTAAGTGTCGTGGTTCTGGGTTTCATGGTAACCACGGCGACTGCACAGGTTCTCTCCGACCTCACCACTCCCCTGCCGCTGCCGCGAGGCAGCACGCTGGTGATCGGGTTTCTGGGCGGGTGGGACAGCTGGAAGGACCCCGATCGCGGCGTCCGCAAGCTCGCACTCGAGCTGCGCGAGCCTTCGGCGGGCGTCTATGCCGAATGGATTAGCAATCATCATCAGCAGCTCGCGATGAAGCTGATTCTCGATGCCCTCGACTGGAACCGCAATGGGCGCCTCGATCCGGAAGAGAAAGCAAGCGCTCGAATCATTCTCTATGGCCAAAGCCTGGGAGGAGGCGCTGTGGTCGCGATGGCGCGGCGGCTCCAGGCACTGGGTATTCCCATTCTCCTGACCGTGCAGGTGGATAGCGTCAGCCGACATGACGGCGTCATTCCCGCCAACGTGGCCGAAGCAGCCAACCTGTTCCAGCACGATGGACCGCCCATCATGGGCCGGCGCGAAATCCGGGCGGCAGACCCGTTACGCACGCGCATTCTGGGCAATTTCCAATACCATTACCAATCCAAAAAGATCGATATGTCGAGTGCGAGCTGGCGGCGAAGAGCACTCGGCGGTGCGCACACAAAAATGGAGCTGGACCCCCAAGTGTGGGAGCGTGTCGGGGATTTCATTCGGGGCGCGATCGGGAGCACGGAGACCGCCGGTCGACCACGACCCGATGGGGGTTGAGCCGCGCGCCTCGATCAAAATCGAGTCCTTGTCACGGTTTTGACGATAGGCAAAGGCGTGACAGGGCGAAAGCGGCGTAAGTTGTTGATTTTACGGGTTCGCTGCCGTGGCCTGCCGGTTGCTATCTGGACCGCCTGAGGAATCATGGCTCTACAGTCGTTTATCTCTCGCGTGGCCAGTTACAGCTTCGACGGGCCCGAAATCGCCCGCAATCGCGCCCAAGCCGCCGCCTTCGGTCAGATCGACGGCCGCCGCTACCTGCGCTCTCCGATCAATGCCCGCTTCGAGTTGGGCTGGCAGGATCAGCGCGGCTGGCAAAAGCAAACGCAATCGCGCGCCGTTAACATGAGCAGCGCGGGTGCCGGGGTAATGTCGCCGGACCCCATTGCGGTCGGCACCACCGTATATGTCAATTCGAAAGAGCTGCAACTGATGGGAGCGGCGACAGTACGGCACTGCACCGTAAAAAGGGGCAGGTTTCTGCTCGGACTCGAATTCCGCGGCTCGCTGGTGCGGACGTTCTAGGGTTGGTTCCCGGCCGTCCAGTATTTCTGGAATCCAAGATAGCCGGCGCGCAGGTTCGCCAGGATGGTCCGCCTCAGCTCCAGGAAGTCGATATCACCCTGGTGTGCGTAGACGATCTTTCCATCCGGAGCAATCAGCACCGTGTACGGCACGGCGGATTTCCATTGTGGATCAAAGGCCGCCTGTAAAGCATAAGTATCGTCGGATCCGAACAGCAGATTTCGGCTGGAGGCATGCTGTTTTTCGAGCATCCTGAGCACGCCGTCTTTCTCGTCGGGCATGTTGGTTGCGACGGTCACCAGATCGAAATCGCGAACGCGATACATGCGATAGGTGGTTTCGATATCCGGAAATTCGTGGACGCACGGGCCGCACCAGGTGGCCCAGAAACTCACCAGCAGCAGCTTGCCTGTCGGATTCGAGCGCAGTTTTTTGAGATCCTCGGCCGACGCCATCTCGAGCCGGACGGGTTCGGCTTCGATTTTCTTCATGTCGGCGATACGGTTTGCCTGCTTTTCCTTCCATTTTGTCGAGCAGCCGAAGACGCCGGTCTCGGCCACGGGCACGGGCGTGCCGGCGAGCAGCGCATCAATGGCGTTGCGCGCATCCTCGGTCTTCACCAGCTCCTGCCGGTAGCTGTTGTCGATACGGCCTTCATAGCGGAGCTTGCGGTCCTTATCGAAGATGAAGACGTGCGGCGTGGCTTGCGGACCGAGCGCTCGCGCCACCGATTGCGTTTCGCCATCGTAAAGGTAGGGATAGCGCAGCTGTTTGTATTCGACGCGAATCTTCATTTCGTCCAGGCTGTCGCTGGTGTCTGCGGAGTCCAGCTCGTCGACGCGGATGGCTTCCGGATCGTTCGGCTGGATGGCCACAACCGCCACGCCTTTCGGCCCGTAATCGTCGGCAAGTTTCTGGATGCGGGTTTCGTAAATCGACGCAATGGGGCAGTGATTGCACGTGAATATGATGACCAAAATGGGGCTGGCCGAGTAATCACTGAGCTTGTGAATCTTTCCGTCCGCGCCCGGAAGCGAGAAATCCGGCGCCGGCGATCCGATGGGCAGAATCGGGTGGGCGGTTTGCGCGGAGGCTGAAATCGCAAACGCCAGCATGGCGAGTGCGCGAGGGATATTTCGAACGCTCCGCTCAAGCCAGTTTGCGCGCATATGCCACCTCGCTCCTGACGTCGGCGTCCACGTCGCCTTCTTTTTCGTACTCGATAGCAACGAGGCCGCGGTAAGAGATTTTGTGCAGCTCCTTCATGACATCCGGAATCCGGGCGATGCCCTGGCCGAGGAGGACGTTGACCTCGCCGCCCGCGGCTTGGATGTCCTTCAAATGCACCATCTTTAAGTATGGCGCGAGCTTGCGCACGGCTTCCACAGGGTCTTGGCCGCAGGAGGTGAACTGGCCGGTATCGAGCGTAGCGCCCATGGTCTTCGATCTTCCGGAGAGCCCCTTCAAAACATCGTCCGGGCTTTCGTACGGGAATCTCTTGCCCGGAAAAAAATGATTGTGAATCCCGAAGGTCAGGCCCTCGCGCGTGAACCGCTCGTCGATTTTGCGCAGCATATCGCCGGTGGCGTCGCCGGTGACGTTGTGCGCGCCGAGCAGCTTTGCGAACCGGACAGCGTAATTGAGATCCGCGTCGTTCTTGATGGTGGCGGTGTAATACGAGACGCAGCGGATACCTGCCCGGTCGAATTTGTTGCGCGCGTCCTGACACATCTCGTCGGTAGGCGGTTTCATGAGCATAAACTCGCCGTGTGACATTTCGATTTCTTTGATCTCTAGGGCCACCAGGCGGGTGATCATGTCGTCGATCGAAAGGTTGTGATAAGTGTACGTGCCGATGCCGATGTTGAGGCGGTGGGCGGCGGGAATGCGCGAGGCTACGGCAATTCCGGCGGCCAGCGTGCGCGCGAATTCTCTCCGCGTGATCATGGCTGCGGGGCGGGGGCCGGCCTGGGCGTCACGTCGGCATCCACCAGGCCCATCGCCCACTTGATGGCGCCGACGTACATTTGCTGCATCCGCGGGTCATCCCAGTTTTCGGTGACATGGCCCAGCGTGGAGTAGAACACGCGGCCTTTGCCGTACATCTTGGCCCAGGTCACTGCGAAATCCCGGTCCATGCGATGCACGCGCGGGTTGTTCAGATCGAGCTTGCTCGCATCGAGCCGCATGAGCACGCGCACTTTGTCGCGCGAGAAGTTCCGGATCTGGTAGATCTCGTCTTTGAGGACGAAGGCGCGAGGCCACTGTGCCATGCCGGGGAACGAGGGATCTTCGACGATGATGGGCGCATCGAATGTCAGCCAGGGGTGCTCGTCGAAATAGCCGCCGATCATTTCGCCGTATTCGGGCCAGCCGGTAAACGTGATCGTGGCGCTATGCACGCCGATGAAGCCCTTGCCGTCGTCGTGGATGAACGAGAGGAAATCGGCCTTCTTCTCGTCGTCCATTTCGAGCGTACCGCCGGTGTAGAACAGCACGGCATCGAAATCGTTCAGGTTTTTGGCGTTGTATTCGAGTTTCTTTTTGGTCAGCGCTTCGGTGTCGGTGCGGATGGTAGTGTCCCACAAACCGGTCTCGCGGCCCAGGCGCTCGATGGTCGCGAGCGCATGCGATACCGCTTCGTGCCGGTAGCCTTTTTCTTCGCCAATGGCCAGGAGATGCTTCCGGGCACCGGCCGCCTCCGTGCCCGAAGGCGGAACCGTCGCCAGCAACAGGAGTACCGCGAACATCCGTTTCATTTTGTGCTGCCTTACTACTGCTGCTTCAATCCAAACGCGTACACGTTGGAATCGAACGTAGTCACATAAACGCGCCCGCTCGCGATGGATATCCCGCTGAAGTGCGTCCACGAGGGCATAGCGTCGCCGCTCGAGTAGAGCTGCTTGCCGGTCGCTGCGTCGAACGCATAGAGCACGGTGTTTCCTACATGTTTAGCGGCGCGCTCGGCGGAGGTGAACAGCGCGCCATCGCCCTTGGATTGCCGCGCGAACTCACCGTTCGAGATCGCGAAAACCAGGCCGCCGGCCACGATCGGCGGCTCCGGCAGATTCATGTCGCGCGAAATCCATGCCGGCTGCACCGTGGGTTTTCCGGCCTCCCCTTCGATGCGGAATGCCATGATGCTGCCGTCGGGCGTGTCGCCGTTCGAAACAGGAAATTTCACTCCGCTGGCTGTGGCTCCCAACGCCGGCACAAACAGCCAGCGGTTCCCCTGATCATCTTCAGCGGTCGCAAACGCACCCCAGAATCCTTTTCCGGCAAAATCTGCACCCTCATTGGCGAATAAGGGGCTGCGGTAAAGCGGTGTTTTATGGTCGCCGCCGCCCGCCACCTTCGCGTCCACAAGATACACCACGCCTTCCTTGCCTCCGGCTGCTACAATCTCGCTGCCTTTCCAGGGAAAAACAACCGGCGAAAGACTCCCCATGTCGAGATCCTTCCGGGTCAGATAAGTGTGGTTGGGCGGAGTAAAGTAATCCACCAGCTTCAGATCTTTCGTCGAGAGTTGCAGAATCGTATCCGGCAGGTTGCCTTTGGCCGGGTCGTACATGCCGTCGCCCGTGCCCGCGAACACCATTCCGCCCTTGCTGATCGCCACTCCCGCGCGCCCCCAGATTCCCGCGCCGCCCTTGGCCGCCTGGAAGAAATTGATCTGGTGCGTCTTGAGATCCATGGCGTAGACGCCGGAGCTGGCCCCGTTGCAGCCCTGCGATGTGTTCGTGTAGAGAACGCCATCCGCCAGATTCAGGCTCCAGTTCTTGGAAAATGGCGGCACGAATTGGATAGGCAAGCTCCGCTCCTCGCCATCGGTGATACCCAGCACGTGCAGCTTGCCGTCGCTGGCGATCGAATAAATGCTGGCACGCAAGCCCTCCTTGCGGATGAGCGGCGTGGCATTGAGGGCATTGGGACACAGCCAGAAGGGTTGCTGGCGCGGCTTTCCTTCGGCCGTAAAAGTTTTCTTCCACAGCAGTTTTCCCGTGGCGGCATCGAGAGCGAACAGGTTGTCCGACGCTCCGCCCACCACCACGATTTCCTTCATGCCCTGGTCCGTGACCACCCACTCAGCCCCCACGGCCGCAGTGAGCGAGTTCAACTCGCGGGGCTCGTTATCCAGGTGCGTCTTCCAGAGCAACGTCATCGAGGCCGCGTTGCCGGGATTGATATCGGTTTCCTGCGGGCTCCAGCCGGTCCGCTGGGCATCTCTCCCGAAGGAAAGCCAGTCCGCCGCCGCGAGCGGCGAAACGTAGATCAGCACTAAAGAGGGCAGAATGGTTTTGCGAAGCATATCGATACGCTGGATTATAGTGCAGATTGGGGTGCGCCGAGAGCTGCCCTCAGCGGCGGATATAAGCGATGTTTGAGTATGCCGATTCGCCGCCGTCATTGGTGAGGTGCACGCGATACGCGAGCACGCCCGCCGGTGCGTTCGCATCCACGTACTCCGCGGCACTGGCCGGCTGTGTTGCAACCCGCGACCATGTGCCTGATTCGCCCGTGCGGCGTTCGATGACGGCATCGCGCGCGGCTCCGCCGTGTGACTCCCAATGGAGCCGTACCGAGCTGCCCGAAGCCCGCGCCTCGAGCGAACTCGGCGCCTCCGGCAGCACCGGCCAGTCGAAGTAGTCGTCATCCACAATGGCCAGTATGCTGTCGCGCATGGGCATGTTCGGCAGCACGTCAGTCGTGCCGCTCTTCCATTCGATGGCGTGAATCTCGCCGGATACCACATCGACGAGCGCCGGATGCCGGATGCCGCTATTGCGAACCACCAGGTCCGCATGGATCGGCGCGAACGCGCCGCCGGGCACGCTGTGCGCTCCCAGCCAGTAAGCCACAATCGGCTTCCCCGCTTTGGAACGGAACCCGTAGGCGAAGAAGGGCAGTTCGGACTTGCGCCGCAGGGCTGGAACATCCGGCGCCTCGATCTCAATCGACGGATCCGGCCGCGTATCCGCGAACAGCGTGTTCGTGTTTTGGAGCGCAAAGAAAACCGGCCGCGGTGTGAAATCGTCCGGCAGATTCCGCAATCCATGAATCATGCCGAAATCGTCGTATTCGTTAGCGTCGGTGCCGGATGCCAGCAGCCAGACGAACGTGCGCACGCCCGCCGCCCAGTTGTAAATCAGGCCGCGCGGAATGTATTTCGACTGCACCGATTCATCCGAGCCCACCCAGGAGGGAATCGAGTTGAACTCGTCATCCCAGAATGGAATGTCCTTGCGGATGCCGGAATAGTGGCGCACCGTTTCGCGCAGCTTGGCCGGCGAATCCGTGCCGTAAGCCCCGTAATCCATCGACTCCGGATTGAGATTCTGCCCGTAGCCCGGGTATGTGTGGTATGCGAACACATCAATCCCCGCGGCGCACTCGCAGACATCCAGCGAACGCCGCGCAAAATCGCTCGACGGGTCGGCCAGACCGCCGTAGATCACTTTGGCCTGCGCATCGGTCTCATGCACCGCCGGCACAAACGCCTTCAACAGCCGGCCGTACTCCTCCGGGTTGCCCCAGGGATTCCAATAGCCGATGTCCTGCTCGTTCCATAGCGCCCAATACTGTATGCGGCCGTGAAAGTGCTTGACCATGAACTTCACGTACCTGACAAAAGCCTCGATCTGCTCCGGCGTTTTCGGCGGCCAAAATACGGAGTAGAGACTGCGGTCGTCATTGTGAAATGTGCTAGGTGCAGGCGTGATCGCATCGGGCTTGATTCCCGAAGGCGACGTGTACATCGGATTTCCGTAATGCAACTGCACCTGCACCTTCACCCCGTTGTCCAGCAGCGAATCCACGTAATCGTCGAGACCCGGCGGAATCGCGTAAACGCCCCGCTTCTGCTCAATCCAGTCCCAGCTCGTGTACTCCGAGCTGTTTTCGTACTGGCCGATGCGGATCCAGCTTACGCCCGCATCGAACATGCGCGTCCACCACCACTTGCTCCACGGCAGGTATGGATCGCGCGGCAGGTCGGAGTTGATGCCGAAACCATTCTCGATCTGCGACGAACGCTTGGGCGGCACGCGGTCCGGCAAGGGCCGCCTCTGCGCGGAAGCGGGAAACGACGCGAGCAACAGCGCCGTGCACACGAACGAACGCAACATCAGCTTTCTCCTTAAGGACCTACATGATCTCACGATCATTTTCGTCAGCGAACGGCAACCCGGTCGCGGCCCGAGGCCCTCACTGCCGCTGCCGTCTGTGCGACATCGTGGCGCGAATCTTTTTTCTTGGCCGCGCGATAGCGGGCTTCCATCCCCCCAGGGCCAATGCCACCTTTGCGGCAGCCGCGCGCAGCCGATCGCTCAGACTGCGGTCGTTCAGCGCCCTCGCCACGACCATGCCGCCGATGCACAAAGCCGCGATAGCCATGGCGCTCTCTTCCCGCGCGAAAGCTTTGTTGCGGGCCTCCCCGCCGAGAAGAGCCACCATGGCTTTGAAGACATTCTCGAAAGCCCCTTTGACTCGTTCGTCACTGCGCGCCACATCACTGGGCAGCGCGACCATGGGACATGAGTTCTCGACATCCTCGAGATGCTGCCGCGACAGGTAGGCGCGCACGATCTGCGGGCCGGCATCCGCCGCGGCCAGGTCGACCTGCACGCCCTCCCAGCGGCTCTTCCAATCGGGGTCGGTGAAGAAGCATCCCAGTGCTTCGGCGTAGAGGTCGCTTTTGCTCGCGAAATAACTGTAAAATCCGCCACGCGTCAGCCCGGCGCCGGCCATAATGGCGTCGACTGAGACACCCTCGAAGCCGTGTTGATTAAACAAGCGTCGGGCGCTCTCTACAATGCGTGTGCGAGCCTGCT
>JASHOO010000247.1 GCA_030041035.1 Bryobacteraceae bacterium
CGTTCTACCGTTGTAGGGTTCTTCATGGCGTTTGGCTCACTTTCTCTTTTTTCGTCCATCGACTCTTTGCTCCCGTTTCATTTCCTCAACGATCTTGTCCAACTCGTCGAAGCGTGCGTCCCAGTGCTGGCGGTAGTTCTCGATCCATGCCGCCTCTTCCACTAGCCGGTGCATGCCGAGCTTGCAGGTTCGCACACACCCGACCTTTTCCGTGGTCACGAACCCCGCTTGCTCCAGAACGCCGACATGCTTCTTCATGCCCGTCAGAGTCATGTCGAACTTCTCGGCAAGGTCCGTGATCGAAGCGTCCGCACGCTCGAGCTGCTCCAGGATGCCGCGTCGCGTGGCGTCCGAAAGCCAAGCGGGCCATCATTGCGGTCGCACACCAATTACTGGTAATCGCCTATCACCTGCTCAAGGGCAAAGAGGAATACCGCGAACTGGGACTGAACCATTTCGACAACATCCATGCCGACCGGGTGCGGCGTTCTCTGGTGAGCCGCTTGGAGCGACTGGGCCACGTGGTCACCCCCCAACCCGCTACTCAGTCAGCGTAGTCTATTTTCGTAAGAGTAAATCATTGTCGCGAGCTGCGGGTTCTCTGAAATAAGACCGACAGTTCAGTCATCCGCCGGCCTCCAAACGGTAGTACCGTATCCGCCGATTCCGGGCCGAGTGAACAGCGCAAATCCGCTCGCGCCGATCAAAGGGTCGATCACCAAGGGAGCCCTTGCGCCATATCGATTGAGAAGTCCACCGGACCAACGCGACAACAGAAACATCAACAGGATGAATGGCAAAAGAGCGGCCCCGGCCTGGGTCGGAGTGTACCCTTGCACCTGGATCAAATCAAGTGGGAAGAAGAACAGCATGCCGCTCAAGGCCGAGTAGAGAAGGAGGGTCAGCAGATTCGCGCCACTGAAACTGCGGGAGCGGAACAGACTGAGAGGGAGCATCGGCGATGATGAGTGCGTCTCCCAGTACAAAAGCCCGATCAAGAAGGTTGCACCCGCGAATCCGATAACCGGCCTCGAATTGATCAGAGCAAAGACGATTCCACCCAGCCCGAGTACTGCCAACAGGCCCCCGGCCCAGTCGAATCGACGGCCTTGATCGGCTCCAGAACTCTCGGGGACTTTGCAGACCGTCAGTAACAGGACCGCGAGGCCTACTGGCACGTTGATGAAGAACACCCATCGCCACGAACCATGTTGGGTAAACCATCCCCCAAGAACGGGACCGACTGCTGCCGTGATGGAGGTGAACCCGGACCAGGTTCCGATCGCACGGCCGCGCTCATCCTCAGAAAAAAGCCAGCTTCACCATGGCGCTTCAGCTCACGCTTTATGGAATCGCAAATATGCGTAGCAACGTACGCGAAATCCGGAGTTCCCTCTGCATTCTTACGGATACCCTCACCGTCATCGGTGATCCGGAGATAATGGGCGCCGCGCTGCTTGCCGCGCGTGATCGCGATCTGATTCGCTCTGGCATCAATACTGTTTTCGACAAACTCCGCGATCGCTTTCAGGGGATTGCTCTGTGACTGAGCAATGATGCTGATCGCATGCCAATCGTTGCCAATGCGAAGCTGCCCGCGCTTGGCAGATTTTGTTGAGGCTGTATCGGTCGAGGACCGGCCAATCTCAGAACGTTTCAAAAGGGGCTTCCTTTGTGTGAATCTCGGTCTCTAAAAATATATCTCGCCAGATCGCAGAGTGCCTGTTGGACGCGTTTTTTGAGATTGAAGGGCTCGCAACAAGCTGCTCCAATGCCACCCGTCAGCCATAACCCAGGGTACCGTCGAGAACCGACTGCGAGGACCTCGAAACGCGCGCCGGGCGCCTCAAGCAATTTCGAAACGGAAGAGGCTTCCCCGAGGATCTTGCGAAGAGCAAAAGCCGAACTGAGAGGGCCGAATGCCTGGATCCTGCCATACACAGGTGACCTCGCCAACTCGCAATCGCTAGTATTTCTTAATCTGCGATTTTTCTGCGGGCTTGGGGACGGTTAGCCGCGACACATTCCACTTTGGAAATTCACGCTGGCTTATACGCAGGCTCGTTGGCTGGAATCTGCTCATTTGGTGGGACTTGTTGAGCGGCCCTGACTTTCACAGAAGCCCCGGATAGCAGTAGAATAAAACGAAGATGGCAATTGCGACGAAGCCGATTACAACCGCAAAAAGGGCCAGACGAACCCGGATCTACGAGGAGGCCCTGGCTTCCGTGCGCCTGGAAGGATTCGTACTCGATGAGCGGAGTAAGGCGCTGTACAAGCGGTACATTGCTGGCGAACTGACGCTGGCCGAGGTAGGACAAGCGATCGATGAGCTCAACGACCGAGAGTTCGGATCCGTATCTGTACCCCGGCACAACCGTACTCAAAAACCTGCGCGGTCTCACTGATCCGCAGGAACTCGCGGCGTTCGAGGCTCGCAGCACACATCGGCGCCTCATCGAGTTGCTCGAAGCCCCATTGTCCGGCCGGTTCGACAATGCACACCTCAAAGCGATCCATCACTACATCTTTCAGGACATCTTCGAATGGGCCGGACAGTTCCGCACCGTGGACATTTCTAAAGGGGGCCATCTGTTCGGGCGAGCCGCATTTCTTGAGACCGCGTTGGAACAGACTTTTGAAAAGCTCGCCGTGGAGAACCATCTGGCAGGTCTGGACCACGGCAAGTTCGCCCAGCGCGCGGCGTATTATCTCGGTGAGTTGAATGCAGCGCATCCCTTTCGCGAGGGCAATGGGAGAACACAACGTGAGTTCATTCGCGAGTTGGGTTTGAAAGCCGGTCACTATATCGATTGGCGAGGAACAGCGGCCGAAGAAATGATCGAAGCTTCGCGCGTGTGCCACGTGACTGGGGACGGAGCACTGTTGGCAGAGGTAATACGAAAGTGTATCAGCCGTAGCCTTTGATCACGGGCTGCTACGTTATGCGGGCGGTTGGTATGACCTCAACCGGCGACACGTGATCGTTATCCGCCGCCAGCCAAGACCGAATGCGTTCTCCCTCAGAGTTGTCCGTCAGCGCCCCACCCGAATCGTCGAATAAGTGCTCTGTTCCGTCTATAGCAGTGCCACCAGCGACCGGCGCCGAGCACTGCAGGCGGCAATATTGACGACCTACTGCCGACCAAGCCGCAGTTTTATTGGGGTTTTTAGCCCGGCATATCTGCTTTGTAATCAGAGGGTCGGGGGTTCAAATCCCTCCGCCAGCTCCATTAACTCAATTGTCCGATCCGGACACATGGGTAACAGATTGTTCCTAAGACCTGGGTAACACTTTTGGCCCGAAGGGATTTTCGACGGATCGGGAATGCCGTGATCGGGCCGGATTGGCCTAGGAACCTGGGTGCTTAGGGTTCTGACTGACTCCAGGTTCACTGCTCGGCTGTTGAAGAGGTCCGGCTGGATGAAATGCTCGGATATTGTGCACACTATCCGTAGGTTCTTTCACTGGGTATGGCTGCGACATACCGGGCCGTTCTATCAGAACTCCGTAAGCGTCTCGTAAACCGCCGGCGGGGGCGGTACTGGAAGGGCGGTGTCGGCGGTTGCCTAAGCTTGGGCAGGGGAATTCGCCGGGTGCCAGTTGTGGGGAAGCAGCTCGCTCAGGCGGGTGATGGGGTGCGCCGGGATGCGCGAGAGCACGTCGCGGAACCAGGCAAACGGTTCGACGCCGCACCGGTTGCAGGA
>JASHOO010000248.1 GCA_030041035.1 Bryobacteraceae bacterium
GCCA
This sequence comes from Bryobacteraceae bacterium, assembly GCA_030041035.1. Classification (GTDB taxonomy): domain Bacteria; phylum Acidobacteriota; class Terriglobia; order Bryobacterales; family Bryobacteraceae; genus QHXW01. The sequence continues at coordinate 5 of JASHOO010000248.1, forward strand.
GGATACGCAATGGCAGTACGTCAATGCCAAGCGCTTGACGGTGTACATCGAGCAGTCGCTCAGTCAAGGCGTACGATGGGCGGTGTTCCAGAACAATGGGCAGGCGCTGTGGGCGAAGGTCGTGCAGTCGGTTGAGGGCTTCCTCACCAGGGAGTGGCTGTCCGGTTCCTTGCACGGCAACAAGAAGGACGAAGCCTACTTCGTCCAGTGCAACAGCACCACCATGACGCAAAACGATCTCGACAACGGCCGCCTGGTGATCGTTGTGGGTTTCGCGCCCGTTCAACCCGCGGAATTCGTTGTGATTCGGATCACCATTCACACCAAAAAGAAATAACACCGCACCACTTACCTTAGTTAGTAGCGACTTATCGTTCTCACCCGCTTAGAATAAGGGAAGCGAGCGCATTGAGTATCCCATGCCGGCCCAAAGTAAATTCATCGATTATTACGACCTGATGCAGATCAGCCCCAAAGCGGAGCTGGAAACCATCAAGCGGGTGTACAAAATGCTGGTGGCACGCCTGCATCCCGATAATGCCGAGACCGGCGATGCGGAGGCTTTCATCGCGCTCCGGCGCGGCTTCGAAGTGTTGTCTGATCCGCAGTCGAGGGCCGCGTATGACGCCGAGTACGACGTACGCGTCAAACAGCCTCTGCCGACGGTTGAGCCCGCGGAGATCGCCACGGGCGTGGATGCCGAATTGAGCCGGCGCGTGGGAATTCTCTGCCTGCTTTACAAACAGCGCCAGACGAACCCGGCGAGGTCGGGACTGTCGCTGCTCGATCTGGAGCAGACGACCCGATGCCCGCAGGAGTTCGTCTCGTTCACGCTGTGGTATTTGCAGAGCAAGAATTACGTCACGTCGGCGGATAACAGCGACTTCGTCATCACGCCGGCAGGGATCGACTATCTGGAAGCGAATCTTCCCGAGGGTAAAACGCCGTCAGCCGACCTGCTTGGCGTGGCCAACAAGCGGGCTTAAACGAAGGGCGGCTATCCCGCCATCTGCGAGTAGTGCTCCGCACCGTCCGCCAGATCCAGTTCGCGCATGGGCGCCGCGCCGGCGATACCGGAACTCGTGATCACGTCTTCGGCCAGAATAATGGCCTCCGCCAGATCGCGCATCGGGCGCCGCAGCCGCCGGCTCTCGCCGCGCAGCCGGAGGTAGGCCTGCTCTTCGGTGAGATTGTGTTTGGCTTGCAGAATTCCCTTGGCGCGCTCCACCAGCTTGCGGGCTTCCAATTGACGGCGGATATCGAGAGCTTCCTCTTGCAGACGCGTGTTCTCATCCATCACGCGCCAGCGCGCGATGGCGCCTCCCATCTGTTCACCCATGAAGGAGAGCAAGGCCACCTGTTCGGGCGTATGTACGCAGGGTGTCTTGTGGTGCACGTTGATCACCCCGATGGTTTCGCCGCCGCTCACCAGCGGCACCGAGAGGAACGCTTCGAAGGTGTCTTCCACCAGCGACGGAAACGTTTTAAATCGCTTGTCCGAGGCGGCTTTCGACGAAAGCGCCACTACCGATTTATGGGCCGCCACCCAGCCGGTGACGCCTTCGTTCAGCTTGAGCCGGATCTTCCCAATCTCTTGGGCGTGCGGCAACTGGGACGCACGCAGCACGATATCGCCCGTGGGCTCAACCAGGTAAACCAGACAGGCATCGCAGCCGGTGACCTCGACAGCCAGGCAGATCAGCTCCTTCAGCATGTCATCCAGCCTGAGGCCGGAACTGACAATGCGGCTGGTCTGATGCAACAGGTCAACTTGTGAATGAAGGGGTCCCATTCATCGAGCGTAAAGGGTTAAATCGGGTGCGGTCCAATCAAAACTTTGGATGGGACTGATTTTTCGAACGCGAAATAAGAAAAGCTTGCTCGGTCTATTTAAAGTTTCGATTTGGTTTCGTAAGGCACTTACAGTACCTTGGCAGCAATTAAAGTGTTGGTCTCAGTTAACAAAAGTCAGTCACAAGGTTCGATCGGCAATCAAGTCTTGCGGGGACAGCGACTTCCGGAACAGACCGCTGTGCTCGTGGGTAAGGGTGCGATCCATAATGTGATGAAGCTCATGCGCCAGGACGCGCCCCAGGGCGCGCCCCAGCAGCCGGTCGTCTCCCGGGCCAATCGCGCCATGCCCGGAGCGGAGTTCGCTGCGGATGCGGTCGCATTCCACATCAGCGAAAGGCAGGATCTCGCCGTTGGAGATGTGGGAGTAGCCCAGGGGCGCATCCTCAATGGGCAGAGGAGGCGCAAAGGGGCGCATTTCGCAGCTCCCGTGAAACGTGACGACCACGACACTGGGGAACGATTCGGAGGAGGAAATGTCTTCGGCGTTACGCCAGCTCAGTTCGGTTCCGGAGCCGCGCATGATGTTCTCGAGTTCGCGCTTCATTTCATCGATGGAAAGCTCGGAATGGCGGCCGTCGAATTGGAGAATGAGCGTCACCCGGCCCGCCGCCGAAACGCCGGAGGTTGACGCAACCAGAGCGAGGAATGCGCAAAATACGGGGCGCATAAGTTGCCTCCAGACAGGGGAGACAAGCAGTATCGCCCTGATTATACTCTTCGACGGGAAAATGGGGAATCCCTCGTGAGTTAGGAACAAGGGTTAGTTTGCAGTTTTGGTAACGGTACCTAGGCGGGTCCGGAAAGTCAGGGGTCGGACTCACGCCGGAAAGCCACTCCCCGCCGAGTGGTGGTCCCGCGAGCACGTTTCCCTCGCCCATCCTTTTCAATCAGGAGAAACCAGAATGAGCAGTGTGCGCCGTTACGGCCGCTTTGTCCTAGCCGTTGTGTTGCTTTTGCCGCTCGCGTAGATCGGTTATGCGCAGTCCGCATAGGCATTTCCGCAAATTTCTTGCGCTGCGGTACAAGTTCTGAGGCGGCCCGGGCGGTGCCCGGTCTTCTTACAGGCTTCCCTCCGGCGATTGCGGGTCGCGCGATTTGGCGATGGCCGGCGTTTCCATCGTCTCCGGCGTGATGTGGTAGCGCACCAGGCCTTCGCGCAGGATCTCAAAAGCGCTTTCCGGGTCGTCGGCATACTGAAACAGCTCCAGGTCCTCGGGCGAGATCATGCCGTGCTTCACCAGGGCGTCAAAATTCAGGATCTCTTTCCAGTACTGGGAGCCGTACAGCACGATCAGAATCTTCTTGGCGAGTTTCTTGGTCTGTGCCAGGGTGAGAATCTCGAACAGCTCGTCCATGGTTCCGAATCCGCCGGGGAAAACTACCAGCGCTTTCGAAAGATACGCAAACCAGAACTTGCGCATGAAGAAATAGTGGAATTCGAAGCTCAACTCCGGGCTGATGTAAGGATTCGGCAACTGCTCGAACGGCAGCCCGATGTTCAACCCGATGGTTTTGCCGCTGGCATCCCGCGCCCCGCGATTGGCGGCCTCCATAATACCCGGACCCCCGCCGGTGCAGACCACGAACCGGTACGTGTGATTGGCGAATTGATTGGACCATTCCGTCACCAGGCGCGCCAGCGTGCGCGCATCGCGGTAGTAGGGTCCCAGCGGCCCGTCCTCCCGCACACGCGCGGAGCCGAAGAACACGATGGTGTCGCGAATGTGCTCGTGCCGGAAGTGGCCCAGCGGCTCCAGATATTCGGAGAGAATGCGCAGGATGCGTGCGTCGGGGCTGTTGAGAAAACCGTCGTTCTTGTAGGCCACCGGGCGGCGGCGGTCGGCTGTGATGTCGCTCATTGCTTCTCCAGTTCTTCGACCTTCTTTTTCAATTCGCGTACGAGCTTCAGCAACTCGGGCAGCTTGGGAAATGCCGTGATGGCACGCAGCCAGACATTGGCCGCAAACGCCGGCGAGCCCGAAATCCTCGCGCCTGGCTCCACGTCGCCGCCCACGCCGCTCTGCGCGTAGACCACCGCGTTTTCGTGAACCGTCAGGTGGCCGGAAATTCCCACCTGCCCCGCGAGCAAGACGTTGCGCTCCAAAATCGAGCTGCCCGCCAGACCCGTCTGCGCGCAAATGATATTGTCCTCTCCCACTACGCACGCATGGCCCACCTGTACCAGGCTGTCGATTTTGGCGCCGCGCTTCACGCGCGTTTCGCCCACGGTGGCGCGGTCGACCGAGGTCAGGCTCTGGATCTCCACATCGTCCTCGATGACCGCCGGCCCCGATTGCACGATTTTGTAGTGTGTGCCGTCCGCGCGCTTGGCGAAACCGAAGCCGTCGCCACCGATGACCACGCCGTTTTGCAGAATCACTCGATTCCCGATGCGGCAGAACTCGCGCACCACGGCGTGCGAATGTGCCAGGAAATCATCGCCGATCTCGGCGCCTTCGTAGATCACCACGTGCGGATGGAGCACGGCGTTGCGGCCGATCGTGACGTTGTTGCCCACCACCGCAAACGGTCCGATGGACGCTCCCTCGCCGATGCGCGCCGACGCCGCCACCGATGCGAGCGCGTCCATTCCGGGCCTCGGCCTTGGAGGCTGGTAAAACAATTCCAGCGCCCGTGCAAAATCCAGATACGGATTGCTCGAAATCAGGCTGGCCACCGGCAGATCGCGCAGTCGCTCGCTCACCAGAATTGCGCTGGCTCGCGTGTCCTTTACTTTATGCGCGTATTTTGGATTTGCCAGGAAGGTCAGCTGGCCCGGCGCCGCATGCTCCATTCCCGCAACTCCCGTGATATTGATTTCCGCATCTCCCGCGAGCTCACAGCCAAGTCTGCGCCCGATGTCGCCGAGTTTCATCGTCAAGCCTCAAGATTAGCGTAGCTTGCCGGGTTCCGGCGGCCGGACGTGTCTGCTGATTTCGCACGGCTATCATTCGAAGCCCGCTCGACGACCACGCCCAACGGCCGGGATGAGGAGCCATCTTCGGTGTCGCCTCAGAATCGGCCGCAGGCACCTCACGCTGCGCCGGAGGTGATAGGATTCTGCCTATGCCCGCACTGGCCTCCAGCCGCGCGCGTCTCGTTGTCTGGTTGGCGATTCCCCTGTTCGCCGTTGTCCTCATTGTCTCGGCGAGCACGCTCTCCTGGGAGGTTCGGACGATCTCGTTGCTCCAAGAGCGGAATGCCTCTCTCTCCCGCGAGAACGGCCAGTTGCTGCGCCGCATCGACGATCTGACGCCCACCCCTCCCGCCGTTGCCGCTCCGCCCTCGCCGGCCGCGCACACCCCGCGCCCCGAACCGGACACCGCGATCGCCGAAGCACCCGCCGCCGAGATGCAGCAAACCGTCGCCGATTTAGAAAATATTTTCCGCCGCCGCGAGATGTATCTCAACAATATTCTGCGCCGTTACCGCGAAATTACCGAGCAGTATCGCGCCCTCTCGGGCGTCCAGGATGGCCGCGATCGCGCCGCCACCCCCCTGAGCAGCGCCGAGATCTCCCGCATTCAAAACTCCCTGGCCCTGGCTGAGGACGACCTCAAACAGCTCACCGCTCTGAGCGCCCAGGCGCAGCGTCTGCAAAAGAAATTGCCGGTAAGATAACGGCCGCGCAGTACACCGCGGCCAGGTGTGATAACCATCCCTGTTCCCCAACCTGCGCAATGTCCGCGAACATAAGGTCTTCGAGGGTGAACTCGCCCCGTTTTTCAGGACCCCGGTGCCGATTTTCGCGGTAGGCCCGCTGCCTTTCCGCTATCGTTGGAACTATCGTACTGGAACCCGCATTGTTCTGAATCTGGAACAAAAACCTTGAACCTCAACAACAACTCTGATAAATAAGTGAATAGCGCTTCGGAAAAAGCCGTTCTGTTCCGAATCTGGAACATAGAGACGGACAGAGGAAGCGCCGCCGCCGCGCCGCAGGAGCAGATTCCGGCAGTGGTCGAAGGCGCCCCGGCAATTGGATTTAGGAGCTCGGAGGGCAGATGCCGACACGGATTTTACTCATCTATCATTATCCGCTGGTCTTTCAGGCGCTCAAGGCGCTGATGGAAGGCGAGGGCTTCCGCGTGATGGGGCACCAGAACAGCCCCGAGGCCGTTCGCTTTGCGCAGCAGTTTCAACCCGAAATCGTCATCCTCGATTTCGAGCTGCCCGGCAGCGGTATGGATTGCGTCCGTCAGATTTTGGATGTCAGCCCGGCTACGCGTATCATCGTGCTCAGCCGGCACGCCGAGGAATTCCGTGTGCGCGAAGCCGTCGCCATCGGCGTGCGTGGCTACGTGCTCAAAACCCGTACCGCCGATGAGCTTTTGCGCAGCATCGAAGAGGTGGCCCACGGACGCACCTATTTCTCTCCCGAGATCGCTCACATTGTCGCCGACCTGGTACTAGAACCCTTCAGTTTCCGCGGCTCCGCCCGCCGTGCCACCCAGTTGACCGATCGCGAGCGCCAGGTCGTCACCCTGATCGCCGAAGGCAACTCCACCAAGGAAGTGGCCGCCCGGCTGGGCATCAGCGTCAAGACCGCCGATTGCCACCGCACCCGCATCATGGACAAGCTCAACCTGCACCAGACCGCCAACCTGGTCCGGTACGCCATCCGCCAGGGCTTCATCGAGGCCTAAGGCCTCTCCGGCCGGTCACAACTCGTTCGAAATTTTCCGGCTATTTCCCAAAAGTCACGCATGACCCCCGCTATTTCTAATGGCGGAGCGCTTCTCCTAGACCCGGCGGGCGAGAGAGAAGCAGCATCCTGCGGCCACTCAACCCGGTGAAGGATGCGTGGGTTTATTGGCCGGATTTCGGAGATCGCCTACCCTGCGCTCAAGGATTATCCTAGTATTGCCGTGGTTCCGGTGGCGTTTATAATTCTGGATATCCGGGCTCGGGAAATGCCACTTCTCCCGTCCGGAAGACGAGTACCCAAAATGCCATACCCGCGTCCACTTTTCAAAAGAGGCTCCCCTTATGAATTTAACGAAAATCCTGGAAGACCTGCGCCAGGAAAGAGAACAGATTGACGAAGCGATTTTAAGTCTCGAACGGTTGGCTGCGGGCAGCGGTCCCCGCCGTGGCCGCCCTCCCGCCTGGCTCAAAGCCCAAAGAGGCCACCCGCGTCCAGCCAGAAGCAAGGAAACTCCCGCCGCTAAAACCGCTGCCGGCGGCTGAACCGTCTTTCCAAGGCCCGTTAGAGTTCCGGGCACGGCCCCGCACGAGGGCTCCTTCCGCATATGGCACCCTACTTCTATCGCATTGAAATCTAGGGCTTAGGGGCCGATTTTCGAGCTATAATGATGGCGCGGGAGAGTTTTGCGCTCACTCGCCCACGTAGCCCTATGATGAAAGCTGTTCTCAAGACCCTCGCCCTCAGTTTCGGCGGCGGCCTCGCTCTGGGTGCCGGGATCCGGCTGACCCAAGGCGCCGCAAAAACCCGCCGCGAACCGGATGTCGACCTCGATCCTCTGCTTTCCCGTTTGAAAAATGTGGAAAGCCGCATTTCCGAGATGGAATTGGACTCGAGCGCCCACGTCGAGCCTCCGGCTTCGGCCGCTCCGCTTCCCTCGGAAGTTCTGGGCCAATCCCTGGTGGCTTTTGAAGCCCGGCTCGCCTCGCAATTAAATGATGTCGAACAGATCCGCGGAGATATTCGCCGCGTAGACGAACGTCTCGCCGATCTCGATTCGCAATTGCCCGTGCTGGTTCAATCCTCTGTCGAAGTCCGTTTCCAGGAAGTCGAGCGGAAATTGCAGAATGAATTCGAGCAAGCACAGAGCCGCTCGATGGCCGCCTTCGTCGACACTCTGCAATCCAAAGTGGTGGATCGCATCAGCACTCTCGAAACCAACCTGGCCGAGCAGTCGCAGGCTATCGGCAAATTGCGCGATGCCTCGCAGCGCTCCGATGAGAATCTGCAAAAAATGCTGGCCGGCATCGAGCGCCTGGTCGACCAAACTAAATCTCCACCACCTGCGCCGGCTCCGGCTCCGGTTGCGGCAACGCCTCCGCCGCCGGCGGCGCTGCCGCGCGAATCTCCGGCCTCGGTTTACGAAGCTGCGTCCGCCATCGTGCGCAAAGAGCCCGCCGAGCCGCAGGATGGCGCCCGGGTGCGCGCGGTGGAAATCGCCGAGCCGCCCGTGCCGCATACCGAAACCCCGCCCGCGGGCGACACGCCGCTGTTCGAAATCCCGAAAGATGTTCCCGTCGAGGCTGTGGTGCCTGAGATCCCGCCGGCCGAAACCCAGGAAATGGTGTATATCCGGGTTTCGGCCGATGAGATCGAGGCATCAACGCCGGCCCCGGTCAGCACCCCTGCCGAGCCTGCCGCGGAATTGCCTGAGGTTGCCGCCGCAGTGGCCACCGACCTGCCCCTTCCCGAGCCGCTTAAAGCGGAAGAATCCTACGAATGGGTGAACAAGATCGGTCTGGAGTTGCTGGCTCCACGCCCCAAGCGGCACATCGGCTGGCGTATTCCTCTGGTGATCGGTCTCGCCGCCGGAGTCATCCTGATCGTCGGCCTGATTTATTCGGGAATGTTACAGCATTTCCTGGAATCTGGCTCCGTGCCTCAGACCTCGACGCTCGCCTCCACATCGCCCGCGGCCTCCGACGCTTCCGCCGCCGCGCAAACGGCTAAACAACCCGCCGATTCTTCCGCCCAGTTGCAGGCCGCGCGCGAGTACCAGCGGCGCAAAGACTGGACCAAGGCGGAAAGCTCTTACCGCACTATCCTCGAAGCCGAGCCTAACAACCGCGACGCCGCCCTGGGCCTGTCTGATGTGCTTTATCAGGAGCAGAAGTACGAAGAGAGCGCCGCCGTAATGAACAAATTGCAGTCCGCCAAGTCGCAATAGAATCGGCCCCGCGCTCAGCGTCTCGCCCTTCCCACCGTTTCAACTTCTCTTAGTCGGGATCTGCTGTTACCGTCCCTGTCCATTGGGCTTCTCGCCTATGAATCGAACCACCCGGCTTCTCTCGCCGGGCGCCCAATCCGCCTCGTCGATCACGTCCTGATAGAAAACGATCCGTAAACCGTCCAAACTCCGCGGCAGTTCGTTCGTCTGAAAATCCCCTTTGTCGCCGGCGTAGCCTTCGGTGACCAATAGCCCGCCGGGTTTCAGGGCGTCCGTGAGATCGCGCGGCACGTTGCGTCGGGATTCGTGAAACCAGGCGTGCATGTAGAACAGTGCGATCAAGCCGTTTTGAAGCGAGGAAGAC
>JASHOO010000249.1 GCA_030041035.1 Bryobacteraceae bacterium
GCGAAAACAAGCGCAGTCCGATGATCTCGTTCTACGCTGCCGGAATCGGCGTGATGTTCCTTCTGTTCACCATGAGTGGGGCGGGCGCGAGCCTCTTGGATGAGGCCGAGAATGGCGCGCTCGACCGCATTCTGAGCGCTTGCGTCAATATGAACACGCTACTCGCCGGAAAGATGACTTACTGCACCCTGCTCGCCTGCCTGCAACTTACGCTCATGTTCCTGTGGGGTGCCGCAGTCTTCCACCTCGACCTGTTCACCCACTTGCCAGGGTTTTTTGTGATGACCATCGCAACTTCGTTTGCCGTGGCGTCATTCGGCATGGTGCTGGCCAGCGTGGCGCGCACACGCGCTCAACTAGGGGCCATCTCCACACTGCTCATCCTGACCATGTCGGCGGTTGGCGGCAGCATGTTTCCCCGTTTCCTGATGCCGGACACCATGAAGAAGGTCGGATTGCTCACCTTCAACGCATAGGCCATCGACGGCTACACTAAGGTCTTCTGGCGCGACGAGCCGGTCCTGCATCTGGCGCCGCAAGTTGCCGTTTTGCTCGGATCAGGCCTTGTGTTGTTTTTGGTCGCGCGGCGATGTGCCCGCCGCTGGGAGTACGTGTGAGTTTTGTCGCCCGCCGATGGGGATTCCTAGCTTTCTTTCTTGACCAGCGGTACCACCGTCACCTTGTTGGCCTCGATGGTGATTTTCTGGCGGATGTCGCCGAAGATCGGTGACACAATGTGCAGGTCGTAAGTGCCCGGATTGAGCAGAATGCCACCTCCCGGATTGTTCAATTCGTCCACATACCCAAAGAATTTGTCGTTGATGTAGACGGCGCCGGTGTCTCCCGCCGCAATCGAGATGAACGATTCGGGCTCACCACCTCCCAGGCGGAAACGGCCGAACGGAGGCTTTGGCTCCGGAAGCTTTTTCATCGAGTACTTGATCTTAGTGGTCTTCTTGGCACGCACCGTGATTTTGGTGGTGAAGTCCTCGTAGCGGGGATCTCTGAATGTGACCTCGATTTCTCCGGCCGGAGCGGGATACTTTTCCGGTACGGTGAACCTTGTTGCCGGCCCCGCGTATTGGCCGTTAATGAAGACACCGGCATCACCCGGCTTCCCGTGCGCCTTCACGTATCCGGTGTCCTGGGCGCTGGCGCCGGCCAAGGCGAAAATCCCCAGCGCGGCTGAGAACAGGACCGACCGGTACTTCATACGAGCGTTTGCTCCTCTAGGGTGTTTTGTTGTATGCATTTGCTTGCGAATTCAGCTCCTCACTGCTCATCGGAATTCAGGATTATCCTGCTATCCTACTATCCCCGGTGGCGCAAGCGCCATCACTTTTCAACCATTGTCCCACTGCAAGTCGCGCGCCAGCTTGCAGTAAGATGGTTAATTCCGATGAAACTCAACAGTTACACGATCACCCAAGGTCGTGACCGCGCCCCGGCTCGGTCCTTTTTGAAGGCTATTGGCTTCACCGATGACGATCTGAAAAAGCCCATTATCGGCATCGCCAACACCTGGACCGAAACCATGCCATGCAACTACAACCTGCGCGCGCTGGCTGAGAAAGTCAAAGTTGGCGTCCGCCAAGCCGGGGGCACGCCGATGGAATTCAATACCATCGCCATCAGCGACGGCATTACGATGGGCACCGAAGGCATGAAGTCTTCCCTCGTGAGCCGGGAAGTGATTGCCGATTCGATCGAGCTGGTGACGCGAGGTCATATGTTTGATGGCCTCGTGGCGCTGGTCGCCTGCGACAAGACCATCCCGGCGGGCGCGATGGCTCTACTGCGGCTCAACATTCCGGGGATCGTGCTCTATGGCGGCTCGATTCTTCCCGGCCGCCACAAAGGCCATGACATCACCATTCAGGATGTTTTCGAGGCCGTCGGCGCCAACGCTGCCGGGCGCATCAGCGATCAGGAACTGCTCGAAATCGAGAATGAAGCCTGTCCCGGCGCCGGCGCCTGCGGGGGACAGTTCACCGCCAATACTATGGCCACCGTGATGGAGTTGATCGGGTTATCTCCGATGGGAACGGCGGCCGTGCCGCAGGTGGACCCGCGCAAGCATGATTTGTGCATCCGTTGCGGCGAGGTCGTGATGGACGCTGTGAAGAGCAACCGGCGCCCGCGAGAAATCGTGACGCGGAAGTCGCTGGAGAACGCCATTGCGGGAGTGGCAGCCACCGGTGGCTCAACCAACGCGGTGCTGCATCTGCTGGCCATTGCGCGCGAAGCCGGCGTGCCGCTGGCCATCGAGGATTTCGACCGTGTCGCCAGCCGTACGCCGATTCTGGTGGATTTGAAACCCGGTGGGCGCTTCGTCGCCGTGGATGTTGACAAAGCCGGCGGGATTCCTGTGATTGCACAGCGGCTGGTGCAAGGCGGGTACGTGGATGGCTCAGCCATGACCTGCACCGGCCGCACCTTCGCTGAAGAGGCCGCGAAGGCCACCGAGACGCCGGGTCAGCAGGTGATCCGGCCGCTCGAGAAGCCTCTCAAACCGACCGGTGGTTTGGCCATTCTGCGCGGATCACTGGCTCCCGAGGGCTGCGTCATCAAGCTCGCAGGGCATGAAAGGAAAAAACATCGTGGACCCGCCCGGGTGTTCGGCCGTGAGGAGGATGCCATGAGCGCGGTTACCCGTGGCGAGATCCA
>JASHOO010000250.1 GCA_030041035.1 Bryobacteraceae bacterium
TACCAGCAGCCCGTTCGGCGAAACGAACGCGCCCGATCCGCCGCCGATCCTCACCGTAGCCAGCCGCAGGTTGTCAAGAAACTCTTTCGTGACCGCGAAGCCATGCTCCTGCTTCACGGTTTCCGTGGGGAAATGCTGATACAGCCACATGCCCTCATCGGCCGCCACCGGTAGAGCGCAGAGGCAAGCCATCAGCAGCGCCCTGTTCATGAAAGGTCCAAGCTCGGCATAATTGTTAGAGCGTTGCCTTTCACCCTCGGGTTACGGTCCCATGAGAGGGCAACTCGCCGCCGCTCAACTTAAGCGGCCGGAAAGGTGGAAGTGATTGAAACCACTCGTACGGCACAGCGCTCCGCCGCTCAACTTGAGCGGCGGAGGTTCGAATTACCCCTCCAGAAGCCTACCCATCATGTGGACGTCCCATCATTCCGCGGGAATGCGCTGCAGCGAATTGCGGGCATCGTCGTCGTGGGGATCGATGCGAAGCGCTTCGCGAAACTCGCTGGCCGCTTCCCGGGACCGTCCCCGTTGCAGAAAAACTTTCCCCAGTCCGTCGTGGGCGCGAGCCAGCATCGGATTCAACTCGATTGCGCGGACAAATTCGAGCTGTGCGTGCTCGAGATCACCAGCCTGGAGATACGCGGACCCCAGAGCTTCGCGCGTCGGGGCAGATGCCGGGTCCGCTTCGACCGCTGCGCTCAATTCGCGGGCGGCATCCGCCCACTGGCCGTCACGCATGGCCAATATTCCCAAATTGTAATGCGCTCCGTAATCTCCGGGAGCGATGGTCAGCAGATGAGCGAATTGTTGACGTGCCTTCGCGTACTCCTTTTTTTGGAGCCAAATGGTTCCTAACAGTTCTTCGGCTTGGGAGTAATCCGGCGCGATGGCTAGTGTTGTGTTAAGCTCCGTGACCGCTTCCTCAATCCGGTGTAGCCGGTAATAGCACACCGCGAGGTAGAAGTGAGAGAGCAGGTTAGTCCCATCCTGCTGGAGCACGTTCTGAAAGGCGCGAATCGCCTCCGGAACATGTCCTGTCGATGCGAGCCGGATTGCATCGCCATACAGCAGGTATTCCCCCAGCCGGTCTTTGGGATCTGGAGCGAGAGAATCCTTCCGGGGTGCGGGCGCTCCGAGGTATCCAAGTGACCGGAGACGGGCAAGTACTTCCGCGCTTGCCGGCTTCTGCGCGGGATGTTGAGCCTGGTTATGCGACATCAGCGACGACAGTCGCCGTTGCAGGTCGAGCGCTATGGGCCGTTGCTCCTCGTAGAGGTTGTGCAGCTCGCGGGGATCGCCGGCCAAGTCATAGAGTTCGGGCTTGCGTGCTTCAATGTACTTATACTTCCCCAGCCTTAAACAGCGAAGCGCACTACAGCCCAAGTGATTCCGCGCATACAAACTCTCGGCGTAGACTTCCTCCTCTTTGGCCGTTCGATCGGTGGCGAGAAGGCTTCGCCCTTGGAACTCCGGAGGTTGGGGCACCGCCAGAAACTGTAAGATCGTTGGGGCCACGTCGATCAGGCTTGCCGGTGCGTCGATTCGCGCTGGTTGATTCGTGACGCCAGCGGGCCAATGAAGGATCAATGGCACCCAGAGCGTACTCTGGTAGATGAAGTAGCCGTGGGTTTTTTCTCCATGCTCGCCCAGGCTCTCACCATGGTCGGATGTGACGACGATCAGGGTCTTTTGCAGGAGACCTTGAGTTTCCAGGAATGTCCGGAATTGCCCAAGGGCTTCGTCGACGTGGCTCAGTTCCGTGTCATAAGCCGAGAGACCCGGCGATGAAGGCCGTTCATAGGGCTGATGTAAGTCGTACAGATGAATAAAAACAAAAAACGGTTGACCTGAGTGCTTTTCCAGCCACAGCTCCGTTGAGTGCAGGACGCTCTCTGCGGGCCGCTTAAGATCCGGAGGCTCCTGATCCGGTTGAGGATGGACATGAAACGGGCTGTCGTACGAATCGAATCCTCTGTTTAACCCGAATTGAGCGTCCAGAACGTACCCTCCGATGAAAGCCGCCGTGCTATATCCGTGTGACTGCAACACGCCCGCCAGGCTCACGGCTCCGCGCGGCACCATCCCACCGTTTTCTTCAACCCCGTGCACAAACGGGTAAGTCGAGGTGAGAAGAGAAGTATGCGCGGGCAGGGTCATCGGCACCGGAGATCCGACATTCCAGAAAATGGTGCCTTGGCGGCCGAGAGAATCAAAGTGAGGGGTCCGAACCTTTTGGTATCCGTAACAACCCAGGTGGTCGGCGCGCAGCGTGTCGACGGAGATCAGAATCACTGGCGTTGCCGGGCCATGGTTCAACTGAGCGCAATTCGCCGCACCTCCCACGCACAACGCCGCGGCCCCGAGCGCACCAACCCGAAAGCCACGCCGTAGCTGCCAAGCGCTTTTTTTTTTGTCAGAGAAACGAACGGACATGATGCGCGAATTCCGAGGCGAGATTACCACAGGAACCGCGTCGGCGCGAGCCTCGGGGACCAAGGCCTCAGCGGGCCGCTCTTGCAAGGCCCCGGGGGTTGACGCTGCTGTGGGGCAATGCTAAACTCCCTCCAACCGTACCAGGGTCTTGAAAAAGGAGGGGCTCGTGACTCATTGTGCCAGAATCTTTCCGCAATCCCGCATTGCGAAAATGTTAACGGCTTTCTGCATTAGCGTGGCTTTTCTAATGGCCTTTTCTCCCTTCGTAGCGGGCCAGACGACGTTCGGCTCGATTACGGGAACCGTGACGGACCAAACGGGCGCTGCCATTCCAGGTGCTCAAATTACCGTCACGGACCAGGCAACCGGCATGATTTACCGGGGCAAGACCGCCGCCGATGGCGTTTATACGGTTATCGATGTGCCCGTCGGGAGCAATTACCGCGCCCGCGCGGAAGCGCAAGGCTTCGGCCCTGAAGAGCGCACCGGTCTGGTCATTTACGTACACCAGGTGATTACCGTGGACTTTAAGTTGACGGTGGGTTCCACCGCCTCTGAAGTTACGGTCAACGCTGCTGCACCGATAATCGACACCCAGACCGGAACTATCGCCAATACCATTACCGGTTCACAGGCGGAGGAAATGCCGGTTGCGCCCGGGATTCGCCAGGGGATCGGAGTCTACGCCTTCATGATGTACAACCCGGGCGTCGGCGTGAATGATTCGGGCAACTTCTATGCCAATGGGACGCGCCAGATCGATACATATTTCTCGAACGACGGCATCGTTGATATGCAGGACGTGGATGGCATCGGCGGCGCCCCCTCATCGATGAATCTGAGCAACGTCAGCGAGATGACCGCGGTGACGGCCGGTGCGAACGCCGAATACCGGAGCCCAACCAACTTTGTTCTCGCCAGCAAGTCGGGCACGAATCAGATTCATGGCAGTCTTTACTATGACTGGAACGGAGACGATCTGAACGCCCGGAACTTCTTCTCGGCGACTGTACCATTTGGCATCATCAACAATTGGGCCGCAAGTGTGGGGGGTCCGATCCGGAGGGACAAAGCGTTTTTCTTTGTCGACTATGAGGGTTTGCGCAGCCCATCGCGTGCGGTCATCGACGACACGACACCGCTGCCGCAATGGCGCACGGGAAACTTCAGTGATCTGTTGAGCCAAGGTACCATTATCACGAATCCCACAAACGGCCAGCCGTTCCCGAACAATCAGATTCCAGCAAGTATGCTCAACTCGAGTGCGCTCAAAGCACAAAGCGTATTCTATCCCCAGCCCAATGCCGGACCGCCCGGATTGCAGGTAGGTAACTGGCAGGGACTGCTTCCTAATTTCTTCAACATGGACAGCTTCGACGCTCGTGGCGATTATGACCCCAGTGAGAAGGATCGCTTCTTCGCAAGGTACACCTACCACCGCGTGCCCTTCGAGTACTCACCCAATGGCGACCTGCCGCCGATAACGGATAATAGTGCCTTGCGCACGGGCGGCAGTGCGGTCTTCTCCTGGACGCATAGCTTCAGCCCGGGCCTGCTCAACGAATTTCGCTTTGGTTTTGCACGCGATTATGAATATGTCCAGCCCATCGCTGATGGTTATCAACTGTTTCAGCAACTCGGCATTCAAGGCATTCCCACGGGCGCGGGAATCCAGAGTATTCCGTCCTTCAATATCACCGGTATTACTTCGACCGGAGGAAGCTCGGGTTATAACGTTGGTACAGATTTCCAATGGATCGATGACTTGAGCTGGGTTAGAGGTTCTCACTCACTGAAATTTGGTACCGTCATCATCCGCGACCGGGTCAGCTCTTACGGCCAGAATAATGTCTATGGTAGCTATAACTTTACCGGTGCATACACTGGCTTGGGTTATGCTGACTTCTTACTCGGATTGCCACAGACCACATCGTATAACTTGCCGCAGCCGGCTAACTATCTGTTCGGTACCACGTTGGCATTTTATGCTCAGGATCAATGGCAAATTACCCGGCGGCTCACGTTGAACTATGGAATTCGGTACGAACTGCCGGTTCCGTATTGGGAAAAAGACGGCTTGATTTTCACCTATGACCCTGCCTTGAAAGCGCTCGTTGTGCCAGACAACGGCTTGAGTCACATTAATCCGCTGTTTCCGAAGTCCATTCCCATTGTTTCAGCAACTGCGGCCGGTTACCCGAACCCCTCGCTCCAGAAACTCAACACCCTCAACTTCTATCCGCGCATCGGTTTCGCTTACAAATTAACTAACGATGGAAAGACGGTCATTCGAGGCGCCTACGGCATCTATGGCGACACCGTGTATGGGACGCTGGCATTGTCCAAAGGAGGCGGCCCGTTCTCCGGTAGTGAGACGTTTTTCAATTCCATTACCAATGGTGTGCCCTTATTTACTCTACAGAATCCGTTTGTGACTGCTGCCGGTCAGTTGGCAGCTTTTCAGAATGCCAACTTTTGGGACCCGAATCTGCGTATTCCTTATATGCAGCAGTGGAATTTGACGATTCAGAGACAAGTAGGCCCGGTAGGATTGACAGTCACTTATCTAGGCAGCCACAACGTAAACCTTCTTTACGGTCGCAATATCAATCAGCCTCCGCTAAGTACGACTCCGTTTTCGGTAAGTGAGTTACCAAACCAAGCATTTAGTGTCATCGATGCATGGACTAACGGTTCGACTGACAAATACAATGCGCTGCAGGTTACAGCGCAGAAGACGCTGGGTAATAATTTGATTATCAACGGTGCCTACACGTGGGCGCGTGATCTAACGGATACCCCCGATAACGACTGGGTATTTGGCAACCCGATCCAGAATGCGTTCAATCGTGGCCCCGAGTGGGGAAATAACCTTTTCACGCCCACCCAGCGCCTGTACGCAGCGGTGATTTGGGCCCTCCCGATCGGAAAGGGGCAACACTTCCTGAACGGGATGCAGGGTTGGCAGAACGCGGTATTCGGAGGCTGGCGAACCGCCTATGTGGCTACTTTACAATCGGGCCAATGGTTCACCCCGAACTACGATGGCTTTGACTCTTCGAATACGAACTACATACAACCGGTTGATGGCGACTTAGGCGGACGTCCGGATCGTGTTCCGGGAACTTCCCTCTACCCTTCCAATCAGAGTATCAACAATTGGTTCAACGCCAACGCTTTTGCAATTCCCGGCTGTCCGTTCAGCACTCCTGTTTGTACCAACCCGGCCGATGTCGGAAGGTTTGGGAATGCTGCGCCCAATCAACTGGCCGCTCCGGGAACCAGGAATCTGGATTTCTCGCTGATGAAGGATTTTCTAATCATGGAAAAAAGGCGGTTACAGTTCCAGGCCGTCTTCGCCAACGTCTTCAACCATCCGGCATTTGGGTATCCGGCCGCGGACATCAGCGCCACTTCGACAGTGGGTGTGATTACCAGCACAGTGGGAAATTACTTGCAAGGTTCCAGCCCGGAGAGAGTGATCAACTTCGTTCTACGGTTTCAGTTCTAATATGTGGACCTGAAGTTGTTGCGGCACTGGACCCTCGCAACTCACTTAGGTGACTTCTAATTCCCAGCCGAAGCCGGGGCGCTCGGAAGGACGCATGTAGATTCCGTCGGGGCCCCGTGTAATCTGGTTGTCTTCCTCAAAACGGCGATAAACTTCGGGCGGTCCGCCGGGCGCGGGCATGAACATCTCCGACCATGGGGCATTGGGAGTGGCCATGGTGAAGTGCACGCAATCTTGCACGCCGCCGGCGTGAGGAATGACGGGGATATCGTAGGCGGCGGCCAAGGCGGCGATGCGGCGCAACTCGGTCAAACCTCCACACCAGTGAACATCCGGCTGCCACACGGCAGCGGCGTGATGTTCCAGCATCTGACGGAAGCCGTAGCGGAAATAAACATGCTCGCCGCCGACGATGCGAGTGGATTTGATCGCGGTTCTGAGCCGTCCAAAGCCTTCGAAATCGTACGGCGGCAGGCATTCCTCCATCCAATAAATGCGGTAAGGGGCGACGGCTTCGGCCAACTCGATCGTGTACTGTTCGTTTAGCGCCATCCAGCAATCGAGCATGATGTCGCCATCGGGGCCCAGCAATTCACGCGTCCGTTTCACCAGCTCGACATTTTTCTTCAGACCGTCACGCCCGTCGGCCGGTCCATAGGGCACAGCCAGCTTCAGTCGCTTGTAACCGAACTCGATATGCTGCTCGATATCGTTGCCTGTGCAGTAGGTGGGAATGCGCGGTTTGGTTTCGCCGCCCAGTAGTTTGTAAACGGGCAAACCCAAAGCGTTGCCGATCAAATCCCAGAGAGCCAGGTCTACGCCGCTGATGGCATGCGGCACCACGCCGGCTTGTCCGTAGTAGAGGCTCGAGCGAAACAGAATATCCCAGATGCGCTCGATGTTAAACGGGTCTTCACCCATGAGGAGCTTGGTGAAATGGCCCGTGACGATTTCACCGCCGGCGATGCCGCCGCTGCCGAAGCCTTTGACGCCCTGGTCGGTGGAGATTTCGACAGTAAAGGTTTCGAGTTTCCCGGGATCCGGCATAAAAAGTGAGCGCTGCGCTTTGTATTCCGGGTAGATGGACATGGGGTTGGCGACTTCGACGCCGCCGGTCGACCAGGAGCCGGGCGTTGGATGGTAAGAAGGAACGGGCCGTTTGGGCCGCGTGTGCACCAAGCGGACTCCGGTGATCTTGAGTTTGCTCTTATCGCCCTGGAATGGGAGCTGCATGGCATCTGTTCGACCGAGGATGCCCAGAGCTGTGCCGGCTCCGAGCGTGAGAAAATTCCGCCTTCGCATGATACACGGCTCTACAGTATTGGAAACGGCAGCAGTGTTGTCAAGCGGGCTTCACGGATGGGATGTTCAGCAGTATTCTAGAGGGGACCTTTGCTTGAGGAGGAAAACGATGCGACGCAGGACCTTCATCTCGAGTTCCGCGATGGCGGGCATAGCATTGCCGGGTTCATTGCCATCCACCGCGGCTACGAAACCGGCACAGGGCGAGATTCCCAAGCGAGTGTTCGGCAAGACAGGCGAGAAGCTCACCATTATCGGGCAGGCCGGCGGCCGGTTTCCGCTGTGCAGCTTTGAAGAAGCCAAGGCTGTGACTCGACGAGCCTACGAACTGGGCATCAATTATTTCGATTGCGCCCGCATCTACTGGAACGGAAAGTCAGAGGAAGTATACGGCGAGGTTTTGCCGCCGTTTCGCAAGAGCATCTTTCTGACCACGAAATCGCCGCAGCGCACGCGTCAAGGCGCCGAGGAAGATCTCGTGAAATCTCTCCGCGCGCTCAAGACCGATTACCTGGATCTGTGGCAGATTCATCAAGTCAGCACGCTGGAGGAAGTCGAGCAAATTTTCGCTCCGGGCGGCGCCATCGAGGCTTTTGAAGCGGCGAAGAAAGCGGGGAAATGCCGGTTCATGGGATTCACGGGGCATCATGACCCCGAAGTCCATTTGGCCATGCTGAAGAACTACGACAAGTACGACACGATCCTGATGCCGCTGAATCCGGCCGACCCATCCTATTTAAGCTTCGAGAAGCTGGTGCTGCCCGTGGCGGTGGAGCGGGGCATGGGCATTCAAGCGATGAAGAGCACCGCCAATGCCGGCCTGCTTTCAGAACTCCACTTGAAGGATTGCCTCGAATACGTGCTGAGTCTGCCCATTCACTGTCTGGCGCTGGGATGCACTACGATCGGGCAGATCGAAGATGACGTCAGGATTGCGCAACAATTTCAGCCCCTGTCCAGTGAGCAAATGGCGCGAGCGAGGGAACGCGCCGCCGGCCTCGCGGGCCCACGCCTGGAGAACTGGAAGCGCGACGTGAAGAAACAGGCTTCAGCGCAGCGATACTGGGATGGGGCGCGCGTGTGACATCCGAGCATCCTCAATGTTGTGCCGGCTCCAGCGAGAGTTGCTGGCGGGCCAAATCGGACCAGGCCGGCAATTGCTCTGCGAGGCCCAGTTTCGCGAGGTAGGCGATGCGGCTCGCGTACCGGCACAGCCAAGCGTGGAGACGCTCCTCGCCATATGATTCGCCGGCCGGGTTGCACGCCTCGGTGACGCCATCGGAATAGAAGAGAAAGCGATCGCCCACACCGAACTTCGCGGTGACTTGACGATACTCTTCGCTGGCGCTGAACCCGAGCGGCAGTTCAGTCCAACCTGCACCCATGAAACCGGGTACGTCTTTATATCGGCTGAATGAGGCAGGCGCATGACGTCCGGGCCCCACAAAAATCGCCTGGTTTCGGCAGTTTCGGCGAACGCCCGGTGCTCCGGACGCCGTCCTAGTTCTGATTCAGAAGGTGATCCGCCGCCAGAGTATCGAAAATGTAAGTGGCCGCGCCGCCAATCACGTATTCGGTCTGGTACCACAGGAACGGGAATTCCTTCAGCTCCATGTAGTCCGGTTTGACGAGCGAAGCACCGGATATCACACCGCCCGGAATGTGCGACCAGTCGGCCCGATTGAACCCGTACGCAATGAGGGCGGAATTCGCTCCCACACCGGAAACATACGATTCGTTGCTTCCCGGATGGCAGCCCAGCACGAAATTCACTGTAGCCAGGAGCGGCTCGGCGTCGAAAAGCTCCGGCAAATATTTGTGGAAGTAGTACTGGTGGAGTGCATCCTCTTGCAAATCCCATCCCGGCCCCCACACGAAACCCGAGTCGACTTCCGATCGCTTCTCCAGGTGGTAATCCGGGTTTAGAATCTCGCCCGGCAGGTGCACGCCATACGGATTGGCGGCTGCGCTCTTCTCAGACTGAGTTTTCCACTCCTTGGCGAGACCCCGCACGGTCGACTGGAAGTCGTCAACGGGCATTAGCGGCAGCACGCGCACCAGCGTCCAGCCCGGCCCGTGCGCGAACTGCTCGGCGGTCATCTTGCGAATTTCCGGAAGAAGAGCCAGCAGATGATCGCGATAACGGCCCTCACCGGTGGTGAGCAGCAGTTCCGCCGATGCCGAGATCTCTTCGCTGCGAAAACCGCTGTCCGCTGGATTGTAACCGCTGGGCGGATAGACCGGCGCATGCTCCTGCTCGTAATCATAGAGTTTCCGGGCGGTTGCGATACATTCGGAAGCCAGTGCGGCATGAAACCCTGCCAGCACCCGGCTGGCGGCCGCGAGTGTCTGGGCCGTCTCGTATTGCAGGCCGGTGTTGCGATTGGTAAACGCCCAGCGATCGTCGAACGTATCCGGCCGCCCGTCCCAAATGCGGTTGTCGGTGATGTTCACCGGGTCGCCGAGATGCGAGTAGGCATGCTCATTGCTTTCGATGATGCCGCCAAAGATGTGCCCAGCCACGCGATATGAGGCGAGCAATCCCTCGACGCCGTACTCGATCTGTTCGAGAATATCCTGTTTTCCGTCGGGGACGTGAAGCAGCACTTCACGCTTGGCACGGTTTATTGAGGTTTCGTCGAGGTTGGGATGAAACTCCTCTTGCGCGAGCGCCAGAGCGAGCGTGGTAATGGCGATGCTGCCGCCGGGCAGATCGTGGTCGCCGGCATCATGCCAGCCTCCCCAATCGAGACCAGGGATGTGCTGGTTGTCGGCGAATTGCGTTTCGCGCTTCCCTTGTTGGTAGTCGTCGATGTGCACCTTGCCTTCGGGAGCTTGTAGCGCGTCATCCAGGTGGCAGGCGCCGTGCCAGGTGCGAATACCCTCCTTCACCGCGACGTGGCACATCTGAATGGGGAGAAAATACTGCAGGGTGGGTTTCCAGACGTCGCCGTAAATGCCGGCGTCAATCCGGAATGGGCCGGCCGTCTGCCCTTTCGACTCGATCACGTACACGCCCGGTTCGCGCACCTCACTGAAGTCGAAGATCTCGTATCGGTAACGCAGGAACACACCCCAGGGCCGCGCCACACCCGATTTCGCCAGCTTCCGGCCACCAGCCAGTTGCATCTGATACAGCGCGACCGGTGCGCCGGGAGCGTCGCGGGGATCGAGCTCCAGGATGGCCCGCTTGGTTTGCGATGGATGATAGCCCGCCTGCGAGATGCCGATCACCAGCGGTCTGCGCCATGCGAGATCAATCGAAGGCGTAATCGAGATGTTCAGTTCGGTGTCGGCAGAACCCGTCTGTAGCGGGGCGACGATTTCGAACCAGCCTTCCGGCCCGTCGCGACGCTCATCGATCAGGGCCAACGCGCCATCTGTTCGCATGATGCGGACGGTGCGAAGCGGGTCCTCCTGGGCGATCAGCAGATGATGCGTCGAGCGCAAAAGTTCCTGCTCTCCGGTGTATTGCCGGGGAAAGATTCCAACGCTGGAATCGCCTTGATACGATTTCAAAAAGTAGGCGGCGGGGTACACCGCCATGTGGAAGCCAGCCGCTTCGAACCGGTTCCAATCAATCGCGTGATCCAGCCTGAGTGAGACGAGAATACGCTCGCCGTCGGTGTGACAGATCAGCCGGTAGCCCGAGCCGCCCGCGATCTCGCCAAAAACCGTCGCAGTGGAACCTTCCCGGTCCACAACCCTTCGCAAGACGCGCAGCTCGGCGCCGTTCTGTCCGGACTTGGGAATGACGAAGAGGTCGCCGGAGTCCAACAGCCGCTCCCCGTTCTGGATCATCTGCAAGCCGCCCTGGTGGCCCACCTGGTAATTGTTATGAAAAACGAGAAACGAGAACCCCGGCGCCTCGAAGTACTCCTTTTGGTTGAGACCGATGGTGGCGTCGGAGGCGCACATCGCAGGGAACGCGACCAGCGCCAGAAACCATCCTCGGACCATCCGCAGCTTCATATTGGACTCTCCTTCTGAGCGGAGTCGATGGGCTTGTGCACATGTTATACCGCCAAGGGATAAACACACCGAATTTCTGGCGCGCTTCGAGACAACCGCATCAAAGGACACGAGTTGGAGCTTCGTCCCTTGATTTTTATGACAAAATCGCTGCCGAACGCTTCTGGGTCAAATGCCCCACGTGTGCCGCGGCATCACTCTGAAATTCCACTTTCAGAGTTTGCGGGTCCTTCCGGGCGCCGGGCTTCGCTGGGTGGGGCGCTCATAGTTGGCGAGTTGGCGCCCTCGACGCAACCGCAATTCCACGTTTTCGATCGTGATGGACAGATGACGAGACAAAAATGCGGCAGGGCATGATGGGGTCGTCGTGCTTCTGTTTAGATTTCCACTTTGAGAGTTTGAGGGTTCCAGCGGATGCGCCTGCCGTTATCGAGCGAGAGGTTCGCCATCTGGATCACCAGGGCCGCTTGAAAACCCTTCTCGATAGTTGCGTTCGGTTCCTTGCGGGTGCGCACGCATTCGAGAAAGTTCTGAATGTGCGCATCCGAGGCACTGTCAAATGAACCGGTCGCGGTGATGGCCGGCGTTTCCGGCGCGGTCTGTTTGAACACGGAGAGGAATTCGCGGCCGACATCCATGCGCGCCTCATCGCCATCGAACTGGTTGAGCTGGTCGATACGCGTGGGGTAGTGCATGCCGGCATAATTGATGGTGAACACGCCGAGAAAATCCTCCGGATACTCGGCGGCCACGACGACGGTTTCCGGCGTATCGCCTTGCTGGCTGTGCACCTTGCCGGAGGAGGCGTTCACGGCCATGGGAAAACCGACGCCGCGAATCAGGTGAATGCTGTCGTAAATGTGCGCACCCTGGTCGGCGACGATGCCGCCGGCATAATCCTTGTAATTGCGCCAATTGCGAAAGCGGTCGAGAGTCATGGGACGGTGTGCGGCAGAACCCTGCCATTGTTCCCAATCGAGCGGGCCCTCCAGCTTCTTGTCGGGACCGCGCTTCAGACTGTTGTTGATCCACCAGCTCCGCACCAGCCGCACATCGCCCAGCGTGCCCGCGGCCTGAATATCGCGCGCCTGGAGATAAAGCGGATAACTGCGGCGCTGCATGCCGACCTGCACGATCTGCCTGGAGTTGCGGCCTGCCCGCATCAAGGCGACGCCCTCTTCCGGCGTATGACACAGCGGCTTTTCCACGTACACATCTTTGCCGGCGGCCAAAGCATCGAGCACCATTTGTGCGTGCCAATGCTCGGGTGTGGCGATGATGACGATGTCGACGTTCTTATCGGAGAGCAGTTCCTTGTAGTGGCGATAGGCTTTTCCCTCGCCCTTGGTGAGCGAGAGACCGGCTTCGAGGTTCGGCTCATAGACGTCGCAAACGGCGGTCAACCGGACCGCCGCATCGGCAGTGAAGCGCTGCATGAGGAATTGCCCGCGCGAGCCCGATCCGATAATACCGACATTGAGATGGTCCGAAGGCGCAGTCTGGGCCCACAATGCGCTCGTGGCACCAAACAGAAAAATGCGACGATCCATAGCTGACAAGTGCTCCTATATATCAATTTAAGAACAATTGCGCGCGCACGACCACTACGGCCAGCGTAGTTGCTCGTGCAGGAACCGAAATGTGCCTTGACCATGGATCTCATGGGGCCCGTTGAAGAACTCGATCGCGGTGCGATCCGGCAGGAGCATGCGCGTATCGTAAAACCAGCGCACTTTGGCGTACTCGTAGGCGACCCATTCGTCCGGCGCCACCATGTCGTTGTGCCCGCGTTCCACCAAAAAGGGACGCGGCGCCATGAGCTTCGCCAGATCCGAGTAGTTGAC
>JASHOO010000251.1 GCA_030041035.1 Bryobacteraceae bacterium
GCGAGATTCTCCACTAGCGTTTCGACTTCGAGCGTCCCGCCGGCCAGTCGGTATGTCCTCTCAATCGTATGGGCAAAAGGAAACTGCGCCATCAGCTCGGGATACCGCCAGAACTCCAGGCGGCTCGTCACGCGCGCCGACGTTTCATCGGCTTCGAGCTTCATGACCTTCCAGTACGGTGAAAACAACAACAAACCGTGGATGGGCTTTTGATTCCCATCACGCCGGATATTGCCCAGCTCAGGATTCAGCAGATATTTTTTGTCGTTCGCGTAAAACGCATCCTGATCCAGCCGGTTGGCCCACGGCGCCAGAAACGGTACGCCGCACAGCGCCGGATGCGCCTTCATCTCCACCAGGCTCTTGAAGGGTGACCATAAAACATTTTTGCCGTGCACCGTCATCGCATACGCGATATTTCCAATCGACGGGACAATCGACACTTCAATCGCGTGTACCCGATCGGCAAGCTGCACAATCTCGATGCCATCGGCAGCGGATTTCCCGGCGGAATAGTTGGCGGCGTCAGACATAATTGGGAAAAGTAGCGCCCAAGCCAGGCGCTTCATGGTTCGGCATCGAGCGGACGCAAGTCCAGGCGGGTTTCACGCTGGCAGCACCAGCACGGACCCGGCTCGTATTGCCGGATCGAGCACGTGTCGCACCAGTACGTCACCATAAACCGCTTGCCGTCCTTCAACACATGAACCGCATGCGTATACGAAGGGTCCACCTGAAACTGTTCGGCGCCCGCAAAATGACCCACGATCTCAAACTCCATGCCCGCCAGCCGTTTGTCGTGCAGCACGTGCTCGGTCGCACCGTCGCCCGCGAGCGCGATCCGCTTATGATCGGCCGTCTCGAGCGCCGGCGGCTGGTTCTCTCGCTGCACCAGCTTTCCTCGAACCGTAGCCGTCGGGGTTTCGACGGCCTTGGGCGCCTCCGCGAAACACGCGTACGCAAAAACCAGGCAGGCGATCAACCGAAGCATAATTCCATTTTAGCTGGCTGTTCTGGTTTCTGGCTTGACCCGGTGGGCTTAACCAATGCACCATTGCTGATGTGGCCGCCCCCGCCCTCACTCCCGGCACTCGTAGCGGCCGCAGTCCCTCCGATTACGGCGAATTCCCATCCCCGCTCGCGTTGAGGGACCACGTATTGTGCCTTTGGACACAGTCAATCTCCGGCGCACCGGTCGAACACGCCCATCGCATATTGCCCGACGCCTGCATGGATGTCGTTTTCGTCAACCACGACGCCCCCATCGTTGTGGGCCCCTGGACCGACCCGTTTACCGCTCGTTTCCCTCCTGGAACAACCGTGGTCGGCGCCCGCTTTCATCCCGGACGGGCAACGGGCTTCCTCCACCTGCCTGCTTCCGCGCTACTGAATCAATCGGCCGCGCTTCGCGATATTTGGACTGCTTCTGCGCATGCGCGATTCGCCAGAGTTGCCGATGAGGCAACACCTCCCACGCGTCTTGCGGCGCTCGAAGTGGCCTTGCACATCTGTCTGGAGGACGCCGGTCCGCCGGACCCCGAGGTCAATGCCGCTATCCACTGGATTGCCAGTCATCCGAATGGCCGGATAGAACATCTCAGCCGATGGCTTGGCATCAGCCACCGGCATCTTCAGCGGCGCTTCTCCACGGCGGTCGGCTACGGCCCGAAAATGTTCCAGTCCGTGTTGCGTTTCCAGTGCCTTTTGCATCTCGCTGCTACGCGCTCTGAGCAACACAGCCTGGTTCACCTGGCAATAGACGCCGGTTATGCGGACCAGGCCCATATGACTCGCGAGGTCGGCCGGTATTCGGGTGGCCCGCCATCTGGATTGCTTCGCTCCGCGCAATCTACGCTGCGGATGTCCGATTTGTTCAAGACCGGCGCCGCCCGTCTGGCCTATCCTTGAGTCCTATGACTCGACGCGAGCTGTTCGCGGTTTGCTCGGCAGCCGAAACGTTACTGAACTCTACCGAAGGACACTCCATGAACAAAATCGGGAATCTCAACATTCAATTTGTCGCGGGCTTCGGTCCCATCGTTGCCGATGCGGAGGCCAGCCGCAAGCTTTATCAACACACTCTCGGCATCCCCTTCAAAGAGGAAAACGGCGGCTATCTTCATACCGATGCACTGGAGGGAGTCAAACACTTTGCCTTGTGGCCGTTGTCCCAGGCGGCCGAATCCTGCTTCGGTAACGCCTCCTGGCCCGTCGGGATCCCCCTCCCGCAAGCTTGGCTCGAGTTTGATGTGGACAGCGTGGAGAAGGCAACCGCGGAACTCGAGTCGCAGGGCTATCGAATGCTCATCAAGGACAGAAAAGAACCGTGGGGCCAGACGGTCACGCGCTTCATTTCGCCCGAAGGCCTCTTGATCGGGATAACCCTCACCCCCTGGATGCGAAAACAGAAGTAACACGGCAGTCTGTTAGGCAGCCGGCGAATGACGCGGCCAAGGCGCGGTATCCTGACCTGTTACAATTTGTCTTTCCGCTCATGGCTGCCCGCGTTTCCTTGTTTGTCACCTGCGTCGTGGATCAGTTGTTTCCTAAAGTGGGGATGGCCGTGGTCCAGGTGCTGGAGCGGCTCGGCTTCCGCGTTGATTTTCCGGAACAGCAAACCTGCTGCGGCCAACCAGCCTTCAACACCGGGTATCGTGAGGAGGCCCGGCAGGTCGCACGTCATTTCCTGGACGTCTTCGCCGGCGCCGACTACATCGTGGTGCCGTCGGGTTCGTGTACTTCGATGATCGCACACCACTTTGAAGACATTTTCGGAAAGGAGCCGGAGAACCTGCGCCGCGCACGCGCGTTTGAATCCAAGGTCTATGAGTTCTCCCGTTTCCTGATTGAGGTTGCCAAAGCCGAAGACGTGGGCGCGCGTCTCCACGAAGTGGTTACGTATCACGATAGCTGCCACGCCCTCCGCGAGCTTCATATCAAGGATGGGCCGCGCCGCCTCCTCGCTCATGTGCGCGGGCTCGAATTGCGTGAGATGGATGCAGCCGAAGAGTGCTGTGGTTTCGGCGGCACGTTCTCAGTCAAGTTCGCGGAGGTCTCGGGCGGCATGGCCCGCACCAAAATTGATTCCATCGTCCGCACCGGCGCCTCGACGGTCGTTTCTCTCGATTCCAGTTGCCTGATGCAGTTGCAGGGAGCGCTCTCGCGCGCCGGCCTTCCCATTCGCACCATGCATCTGGCGGAAGTGCTCGCCTCGCACTGACCTATGTCCGCCGCCTTTGACGAGAAGATTCACGAAACGCTCACCGACCCTAAGCTCCAGCTTGCCATCTACAAAGCCACCGGCCGCCTGGTCGAAGAGCGGCGCAAGTCGATTGAGCCCGATGTCTGCCCCGATTATCAGGAGCTGCGAACTCACGCCCATGCCATCAAGCGCCACACCATCGAACATCTCGACCACTACCTGGAAGAGTTCACGCGTCAGGTGGAAGCGCATGGCGGCCAGGTCATTTTCTCCAAGGACGCCGAAGAGGCCTCCGATTTTGTGCTCTCGCTCGCCAAGGAGCGGCGTGCCCACCTGATCGTCAAGTCGAAATCGATGACTACCGAAGAGATCGATCTCAGCGAGCGCCTCGAGCATCATCAACTCGAGTCGGTCGAGACCGATCTCGGCGAGTACATCATCCAACTGGCGCACGAACGGCCCTACCATATCGTGGCCCCGGCGCTGCACAAGACCCGTGAGCAGGTAGCCGACCTGCTGACCGAACGGCTCGGTGTCCCGCGCGAAACCGTCATCGAAAAACAGACCATGATCGCCCGCGCCGTGTTGCGCGAAAAGTTCCTCGCCGCAGATATCGGGATCAGCGGTGCCAATTTTCTCGTCGCCGATTCGGGCACCGTGGTGATTGTGGAAAACGAGGGTAACGCACGGCTCACCACCTCCGCACCCAGAATTCACATCGCTGTGGCCGGTATCGAGAAGTTGATTCCGCGCGCGCAGGATCTGGCCGTCTTTCTGAAACTGCTGGGCCGCAGCGCTACCGGCCAGCGCCTCACCGTCTACACGTCATTTCTTTCCGGGCCGAAACGCGGAGACGAGATCGACGGCCCCGATGAGTTCTACGTGGTGCTGCTCGATAACGGCCGGACCAAGCTCCTGGCCGATCGCGGCAAACGCCAGTCGCTTTACTGCATCCGCTGCGGCGCCTGCCTGAACCATTGTCCCGTGTATCGCAAGATCGGCGGCCACAGTTTTCCCTGGGTGTACTCCGGACCGATCGGCGCCATCCTCATTCCGCAGTTTCTCGGCGTCCGCCATGAGCCCGGCCTGCCTTTCGCTTCAAGTCTGTGCGGAGCGTGCGCCGAGGTTTGTCCGGTCAAAATTGATATTCCGCGCATCTTGCTCGAGCTGCGCTCGGAGGTGAAAAAAGCGGAAGCTCGCGAGGGCGCGGGCCGGCTCGAGCGGCTCGCCTTCCGCATTTGGGCCTGGGTCATGCGGCATCCGCGCATTTACGAGATGGCCGGAATGGCCGCGGCGTCTCTTGCGCCTTCCGAGAGTGCCGGCTGGGTGCGCCATGCACCCTTCAATGTGGGTCCGCTCCGCGCCTGGCTCAGCCAGCGGGATCTGCCCCCTCCTGCCGCCAAAAGCTTCCGGCAACTGTGGCGGGAGCGCTGATGTCGCACGAAACGGTTCTGCACAAAGTAAGAACGGCGCTCGGCCGCACCGCCGCGCAGTCCGTCGAGGCGCTCCCGCCCGCACGCTTGCTCGTTCCAGAAATGGATGTCGAAGCGCGCATCCGATCCTTCTGCGAGCGCGTCGAAGCTTTAGCGGGTAAAACCCACCGGGCCCATTCCGCCCAAGACGCGCGCGACTACGCCTCGCGCGTGATCGCCGGCCGCACTGCCATAGCCTCCAATGCGACCATCCTGAGTGAATGCGGCATCACATCGCTCCCCGGTGTACAGGCTGGCTTCACGGATCGCGACGAGTTGCGCGCCCTCTGCTCGAGCGCTGCCTGCGGCATCACCGGGGCTGACTACGCCCTGGCCGATACCGGAACGCTCGTGCTGTTATCGAGCCTGCACGAGGCTCGCCTCATTTCGCTTCTTCCCCCTGTCTACATTGCCGTCGTCGAGCGAAACCGCCTCCTCACCGGCCTCGATGAGCTGCTCACCATCCTTCCGCGCCCCGCCGAACAAACCAGCTCCATGGTCCTGATCACCGGCCCCAGCCGCACCGCCGACATCGAGCAGATCCTCGTCCGCGGCGTCCACGGCCCCGGCGAGATTCATGTTGTGGTGGTTTGAGGTGTGACACTTCCCCAGAGCCCCAGCTCCTTCGCCCTCGCCTGCATCGCACGGACACAGAAGTCAATGTGCTCGTCCAGGTCCACGCCCAACCCGGCCGCGCCGTTCACGATGTCCTCGCGGCTCACCGAACGCGCGAACGCTTTGTCCTTCATCTTTTTTCTCACCGACTTAGCATCTACTTCCTGAACGCTGCGCCCCGGCTTCACCAGCGACACCGCGGTGATGAATCCGGCCAGTTCGTCGCAGGCAAACAACGCTTTTTCGAGAGCCGACACCCTCGGCACGCCACTATAGTTGGCGTGCGAGAGAATAGCGCGACGGATGTCCTCCGGGACACCATGCTCCGCCAGGATTGCCTCGCCCTTCATGGGGTGATCGGGCGCGTTGGGATGCATCTCGTAGTCGAAATCATGCAGCAGTGCGGTGACCGACCATTGATTCTCGTCCCCGCCCAGCTTCCGTGCGTACGCCGCAACACAGCATTCGACCGCAAGCGCGTGCTTGCGAAGGCTTTCCGATTTCGTAAACTCATGCAGAATCTCCAGCGCAGCTTCTCTGGTCAGCATGAAGTGTTCATACCACATCGGTGGCCTGACCGGAAATTCCAAAATTGGAAGCGGCGCCGCAAGTTAACATGTGCCAAGTTTTCCCACGGGTACCAAGACTTACGATCAAAACCCGCTATATTGTGATACACTCGCTCAGAGGCTCAGCTTTGCCGGTTTCCAAAAGCTGTAAACCTGTAACGGCGGGTCTGCCACTTGCGTCGAAGGCTAGTAGCGGGATAACGCGAACGCCAGTGGAATAGGAATGCCTGAACTACTATCAAACGCACCGCCCGTACCAAGCGCCCTTCCCGATGGCGATGAACATCTGGCAAGGCTTTATTCTCCCACGCTCGAAGAGCCTTGGTTTCGTTCTTTAGTCCGCAACATTCGGGAAACCATTCATCCCCCCCAATTACCGCCGTTGCAGGTGACCTCTAAGCCGATTGCCGTCAAAGACATCTGGGGCCTCTATGGCAAGGACAAGAAGTCCAATGTCATGTCCTTGGTGATCCATGCAACCGTGGTAACCCTGCTGTTTACTGTATTTTCCAGCAAGGCCGTTCAAAACACAGTGAAGCAGGTCGCGACGCTCGTTCAGCCGGATATCGCTCCGTACATCCCGAAGATGGCCGAGCAGAAGCAGCAAATGGGTGGCGGCGGTGGTGGTGGTGACCGCTCTCCCACTCCGGCCAGCAAAGGGCGTCTGCCCAAGCCTTCGTTGAGGCAATTCACACCGCCCATGGCGGTGGTGAACAACCCCAATCCTAAGTTGTTGATGGACCCGACGATCATTGCGCCCCCGGACACTCCCCTGCCCAACGTGAACATGCCCGTGTGGGGCGATCCTCTGGCAAAGGTCGGCCCTCCGTCTAACGGCCCGGGTTCCGGCGGCGGTATCGGCAGCGGCTCCGGTGGGGGTGTCGGCTCCGGAAGAGGCGGCGGATTTGGTCCGGGTGAGGGCGGCGGCGTGGGCGGCGGCGTGTTCCGTGTTGGCGGTGGAGTTTCGGCGCCGCAGGTCCTCTACAAGGTCGACCCTGAATACTCGGAAGAGGCACGCAAAGCTAAGTACTCTGGAACTGTAGTGTTACAACTCGTCGTGGATGCCACCGGCAAGGCCCGCGACATAAAAGTGGTCCGCAGCCTCGGTCTCGGCCTCGACGAGAAGGCCATTGAGGCCGTCAATAAGTGGAAGTTCCGTCCCGGCATCAAAAACGGCCAACCGGTGGCGGTGATGGCCACCATCGAAGTAAACTTCCGGCTGTTGTAATAGAATCAGCTACTTCGACCCGCGCAGATAAGCGTCATCCCCGCGAATCCAGTCGTCTCGCACAGGACAAAACACATCAACTGCCAATGAGTCCTCGAGCGCCTCCACCAGATGAGGTGCATTCGGCGGAATGGTGAGCGTTTCTCCGCTTCCCAGGGTTTGTTCCTCGCCCGAAACCACGAACCGCAGCCGGCCACTTTCCACCGTCGAGATTTGCTCGTTAGGGTGCTGATGCAAGGGGACGACGCCCCCTTTCCGCAGGCGGATCCGCGCCACCGTCATGGTCTCCCCGTGGATCATCTGCCGGGAAATGGAGGCATTCATATGTTCCACAGGAACTTCAGACCAGTTGTAATGGTTCACGGCGAACCGGTATTCTATCATGAGGGTTTATGAAGGGT